>CAYQOI010000035.1:0-14158 GCA_964419085.1 uncultured Cytophagia bacterium
CGTTCAAGCGTGCTCGGCGAGACGCCGTCGCGCGAGTGTTTTTGGACAGCCCCATCAAAGAGGGGTGTCATCAGCAAACGCTCATTTTCAAAACTCAACCGGCACTTATGATCCAGGTTAAAAAACATAAAGAAAAAGCGCGCGAAATACAAGAAGAATTGTGCGATTTGAACGGTGCGATTTGGCCGGCAATCTCTCGAGGCAGCCATGCCACCGCGATCAGTTTTTGCGGTAGAGCTTGAGGCTTTTGTAATCTTTCCCGACGATCACCGTGACCATCAGTTGCAGAGAGGCGTCCAATTGCGGCGCGACCTGACTGTCTTTGACGCCCAAAACGTCGCCCACACGCTTGGCGTAGAGGTTCTGCAGGGAAACCCTGTCGAATACAAACGTGCGTTCCACATCAAACCCGCCGGGGTAGTTCCCCACATTGACGACATCGAAATCGTGCTGCCGCAGGTACTGGGTGATTTCGTTGGCGAGACCCTGGACGCCGCACGCATTCAGCACCTCCACGGTGACCTCGCTGTTTTTGATCTCTCGAACCTGGTCTTCCAGGGAATTGCCAGAGAGGGACGTCTCGCTGGGTGAAGCAAAGAAGTTGGAGACCAACGACACGATGAGCACGACGTTGACCAGACTCAGCACCCAGATGACGGTGGTGAGAAAGCGCTCTTTCAAGCTGGTCGGGCTAGATCGTTTGTAGGAGCGTTTGGGCGGAGCTTTCCGCCAGTTTTGAGAACGTCGAGTGCGCCGTCTTTTAACCATCCTCCTCCTCAAAAAAAAGACCGAGACGCTCTACGAACCTCGGTCTGTCTTACGATATCTGTGTTTGCTTACTTTCCCTGTCTCAGTTGTTTTCCTCGCTTTCCCGTTCAATGCCCGGGAGCCCCCTCCTGAAGCCGCGGTCGTAAAAATAGGGCGAGTAGGTGGAGGATGGAGTCTGGCTGAACTCGAATTGCAGTTTCATGTTCTCCGACGGTTTGTACTCGAAGCCGGCGCGAGAAATGAATAGCTGATTCCTGGCCAGATTTGAGCCCTCAGGCTGTGAACCGGAGAGCTGGTGCTGCAAGCCCACCTGGAGATACATGGTCAACGGATTGGAAAGGCGGTAGGTCATGGTGTTCAAATAGAGGCCCTGGTTGATGGCGTGACCCCCCACCGAAGCAAACGAAAGCGTGTAGCTGTGACTCATGGAGAACTTATTCGGGTCCAGGCCTAACAAGCCCACGATACCCTGAACACCTCCAGGCCGCCGGAGGGCCTTTGCCATATCGACATTTGCGTCCTTCCTGGTCTGGGGAAACGCGACAACAGGAAGCAGAAAACAAAAGAGCAAAATGGCTGAGTACCGCTTCATTTTGACACCTCTGAGTTAGACCCGTGAGAAGCTTTTATATTTAAAGCTACAATTCTACGCCCGGATTTGTTCCCCGCTGCATCAATTTAGGAAAAACCGCGAAAAAAGCAACTTCTTTTTTTAATCCACGCGGGTGCTGTCCGCTCGAATCGCCGGCGTAAATCGCTTTTGCGGCGCTACATCACTTCCGGCGTGAAGGTGATGACGATGTCGATGCGGCGATTCTGGGCGCGGCCCTGCGCGGTCTCGTTGCTGGCGATGGGACGGCTCTCCCCGTACCCCAGCGCGGTGATGCGACTTTCATCCAACCCCATGTTCGCGAGGATGTACTGTTTTACCGCCATCGCGCGCTCGTAAGACAGATTCTCGTTGAACCGGTCGTCCCCGATGGAATCGGTGTGTCCCTCGATGGTAATCGGCGCGTTGGGGAATTTCCGGATGGCTCGCTGCACCTTGGCCAGCAAAGCAAAAAACTCCGGCCGGATGGTCGCCCTTCCCGACGGGAACGTGAGACCGATGAGCCGGATGATCAGATCGTCTCCCTTGCGCAGCACGGTGGCTTCGTCCGGCGAAAACATCGCCTCGACCGATTTGATCAACTCCTCCCGCTGCCGCTTCAGCTCGAGCTTGTACTGCTTTTCCCGGAGCTCGGCTTGCAGACCCTGTTCTTTCTCCCGAAACTCCTGGAGCTCGGCTTCGAGCTTCTTGAGCTTTGCATTCTTTTCCTCAACCTCTTTCAGCAGGTCGCGTTTCTCGCCCTGCAGCGCGTCGACGATCTGTGCGATGTTTTTCAGCGGCTTCTCCAGACCTTCTTCAAAGGTCGCTTCGAAGCCCAACATCTTTGCGATCTGTTCCACCAGCGTCTCTTCTTTCAGAAACTGATTTTCCCACTCCTTCTCGTTTTTTTTCAACCACTTGATCTGCCGGGTGAGGTAGATGGCGTGCTTGGCTTCGGTCTCCGCCTTCTCTGCCTTTTCTCGCGCACTTGCCTCTGAGCGCCGGTTGCTGTTGAGAATGCTCTCCGCCTCGCTGAGATATTTCTGCGCGTTGGCAAAGGTGATGGGGGTGTATTTGTGCGCCTCCAGGTCCTTGGCCTCTTCGATGAGGTTGCGGACATTCCCGATGATGCTGGCTTTGATGGCGATGAGTTCCGCCTGGCGATACAGCTTGTCGATTTCGGGGACCTTGCGTTTGGCCTTTTTCACCTTGCCACTTTCCAGGCTCTTGGCGGCGGACATAAACGCGTTTTCCGCGTCGTTAAAATACGCCTCCGCGTACTGCGGCGCGTTAGCCTTCAACGCATCCTCCCGCGCCTTGAGCGTGCTCGCAAAGGTCACCTTGCCCAACTTTGCCGTCTCCAGACACTGTTGGAGATACTTGTTGACCTCGGCCAACTTGTTTTCGATGTTGCGTAGTTCCTTCTTCTTGTCGAAATAGCGGACCGCCTGGTTGTAGCGATTCATGGCGTTTTCGAAATTCGACGGAGAGAGGATATTGCCCTGTTCGGCCTGAACTTGCGCCAGAAGCTTGTTGGTTTCGCTAAACAGGGTCTCCCGGAGACTATCCCGGTCCTGGGCCAGGAGCGTGCTACCGCACCAGAAAAGAACGATCAGCAGAGACAATCGGCGCATTAGGTACATGGATCCGGTTCCTCAGTTTGACATCACCCCAAAAGACGTGATTTAGCGTTCGTAACTTAACCATTTCTAAGGGCTTTGTCAAGCACATTCTCGCGGCGCCGCGTCTTGCCTGGGGCACAACGCTGAGAGTGGAAGCGATGTTTCCACCTTGCTTTTAAGCTCTCCGCGGTGTACATTTACCCCATGCAACTGAGCGCCAAGGCCATCGGACAGATTCTGCAGCACGCGGAGAAACGCGGTCAGCCCCTTCCGGGGTACGTCTCCGCCGCGGTGCTGATGCTGCTCTTCAACCGAGAGGGGAAAACGTATGTGGTCTACATTCGCCGGCCCACCGGCATGCGGTTGCATAGCGGCAACATGGCCTTTCCCGGCGGCAAAATCGATCCGGAAGACGCATCCAGCTATGCCGCGGCCGTGCGCGAAACCCGCGAGGAGATCGGCGTAGGGGAAGACCAATTTGTCTACATCGGCGAGATGGGCTTTTTTGAGACGCTGACCTCCGGCTACGACGCGGCAGTGCATGTGGCGTGGTGCCCGCGGCCACCGACCTACCGGGTCAACCGCGCGGAAGTCGCCGAAATCGTGGAAATCCCGCTGGACGTGTTGTGGCGGCAGTTCCGCCCTGACCTGAATTTCCAGGACCGGGATGAGGTCATGTATCTGGGCTTTCGCTATCGGGCGCAGGACTCGCACCAACCGGCAAATCTCTGGGGCCTCACCGCCCGCATCACCCATCACTTCCTGCTCGCGCTGTCGCGCTCCCGGACGGCAGACTAGCCGCGGGGTTAACATTTTGAAACAAAACATTTTAAGTTTAAGCAACGTTTCAAAATGATCTTGCATTTGGGACGCGAATTTTCGAAATTGCTCCCGCGAAGATCAGCCTCAAGGACGAGCGAAAATGACACCGGAAAACCACCACAACCTTTCCCTTCTCATCGAAAAAGTCAAACAGAGCCTGGAGGAAGATCAGCAGAACCCGGAACAGTATCTGCGGATGTTGCGACTCGCCAGCGTGGGCGGGTTGGTGGGCGGTATCGCGCACTCGTTTAACAACATTCTGGGCGGAATTCTGGGCTACGCCCAATTGCTGAAAGAAGAACGCGGATTGCCGGAGGACGCCTACCGTCAGGCCGGGATCATCGAGAAGGCCGCGAAACGGGCCTCCCGGTTGGTAGGCAACTTGCAACTCCTTACGCAGAAGCGCCTCTACCAGCGGCAGTTGGTTGACCCGGTGGTCATCGTCGATGAAGTCGCCTCTATCGTGGAGAACGCGATCAGCCGCCACATCGAGGTCCGGACAAGCTGCCAGCACGGCAACACCCGCATCTTTGGCGATGTGCCCTCCCTGTGTCAGGCCCTTCTCAATCTCTGTTTGAACGCAAAGGAGGCCATGCCCGAGGGCGGTAAACTCACCATCGAAACCGAGGTGCTTGCCGGCGTCACCTCCATGCTGGCGATCCGGGTGTCGGACACCGGAGACGGCATCCCACCCGAGGCGTTGCCGCACCTGTTCGAGCCGTTGTATGCGCTGCCCGCGGAAAGCCACCGAACCGGCGGCCTGACCCTGGCCATCGCCGAGGCCATCGTCAAAGACCACGAAGGCACGATGGAGGTGGAGTCGCAGCCCGGCAAGGGGTCCACCTTCACCATCCTGTTGCCCATCGCATCGTCGGTCGCGGACCAACAAAGGCGGCGGCTGAAGAAGAAGGAAACCAGAGGCAAAGGCGAGCTCATCATGGTGGTGGACGACGAGGAGGAGCTCCGGGAAATGGCGAAACAGATATTCGAGAAGAAAGGCTTCCGCGTACTCATCGCGGGCGACGCGCACGCCGCGGTGGACATGTACAGAGAGCACGCCCGCGACATCCGGCTGGTCATTTTGGATATGATCTTGCCGGGCGTGGACGGTCCGCGGGTCTACCGGGAACTCCGCAACATCAATTCCGAACCGAAGATCATTCTCACCAGCGGCTACATCAATCACCCGCAGTTCCAGGAGATCATCGAGCACGATGCCGACGCGTTCATCGCCAAACCGTGGGACTTGCCGGACCTGATCCGCGAAACCACCCGCGTGCTGAAAAACCTCAACTGAACACGATTTTGCAGATCAGCAGCGCGGCCAGAAGACCGGCCGCATCGGCCAGCAAGCCGGCCAGCACTGCGTGCCGCGTTTTCTTGATCCCCACCGAACCGAAGTACACCGCGAGCACATAAAACGTCGTCTCGGTGCTGCCGTACATGGTGGAGACCAGCCTCCCGATGAACGAATCCGGGCCGTGCGTCTTCATGATCTCGGTGACCAGTCCCAGGGTACCGCTGCCGGAGAGAGGACGCATGAGCGCTACCGGCAGTGCCTCGGCCGGCATGCCGATGAGATTGGTCACCGGCGCGATGATCTTGGTGAAAACGTCCATCGCACCGGACGCCCGAAACATGCCGATGGCCACCAGAATGGCCACCAGGAATGGGATGATCTTGATCGCGACCTCAAATCCGCCCTTGGCGCCCTCCACAAACGCTTCGTAAAGCTTGACTTTCTTGATTACACCGTACCCGATGATGGCAAACAAGACCACCGGAATGGCGAGGTCCGAAATTACCTGAATCGCGGTGCTGAAACTCGGCATGCTCAACCCTCCTCCCCGGCTTTCCCGCCGGCCTGGTCCTGAACCGCGTTCTTGAAGACAGGGAGTTTTTCCAGCAATTTAGCCGAAATCACCGCCACGGTGGTGGCGCACACACCGGCGAAGATCGTCGTACCGATGATCTCCTGGGGATTCTGCGAGTCCAGCGAAATGCGCACACCGATGATCGTCGCAGGAATCAGCGTGATCGCGGCCGTGTTGAGAGCCAGAAAGGTCACCATCGCGTTGGTGGCTGTGTCCTTTTTCGGGTTGAGTGTCTGCAGGTCTTCCATCGCCTTCAGGCCGAAAGGCGTCGCCGCGTTGGAAAGTCCCAGCCAGTTGGCGCTCAGATTGAGCAGAATGGACGCGATGGCCGGGTGGTCGGAGGGGACGTCGGGAAAGAGGCGCTTGCTGATGGGCCGGATGAACCTGGCCAGCAGCCGGACCATCCCGCTCTCTTCGGCGATTTTCAGCACCCCGAGCCACAGCGCCATGATGCCGATGAGCCCGAACGCGATCTTGACCGAAACCTCGGCCATGTCGAACGCCGCTTTGGTCACCTCTGCGAGGCGGCCATTGATCGCGCCCACGACGATGGCGATCATCATCAGCGCGAGCCAGACATAGTTCAGCATGTTCTCGTCCTTTCGCTCTGGTTCACCACAAATCCCCGCACAACCGACCGGCGCCACCCGAACATGCCACCAGGCAGATGGTTCGCCGCACGTCGATTCTCGTGGGGGCCGGGAGTCGTTGCACGATTATCAGAGTAAAGTAAAAAAATTTGCGCGAGAAGCAAGGCCTTCGTGGTCAGAAGAAAGCGGACGAAGCCGGGATGCAGTGGCGTATCCGTTTCTTCGGTACGGCAACTGCAGAGAAAGGAGAAGGCGGGTCTAGCAGCCGCAACCGGACACAAGGTGGAAATCAGGCGACTACCGGAGGACCAAAAACCGGCCCTCTCGGCGCTCACCGGCAGGGATCTCCACAGAGAAAATGTAAAGCCCTGGCGCGACACGCCTGCCGCCTTTGTTGCGCAGGTCCCACCTGGCTCGCGAAGAATGGGGATCGTCGTGCACCAGGGTTTGCACGTGGTCGCCGTCCGGCGTAAAGATGCGGATGGTGCATCGGGTGGGAACGTTCACAAAATCCAAAGCCGTGCCGCGGCCCAGGGCACTTTCCAGGCCCTGTCCCTCCATATACGGATTTGGTTCCACCCAAATCTTTTGCGTGAACCCGGTGCTCGGTTGGCTGGAAACCACCACACGCGTCAGATTCGAAAACGGACTCGACTGCCTGGATTCCAGTCCTATCTCCGGCTCACCTCGACTGAAGGAAACCACGGCGTAGTAGAACACCGAGCCGTCGCTCGCGTGGTCATCGTACCGAAACGAAAGGCCCGTGTTCCGGCCAAAATCGTTGTGCGGCAGGTCGAATTCGGCCAGCACCTCAAACGTGCCGGGTTCGCCGCTCTCGCTTCGCAGCACCCGAAATCCCTCAAAATCCAGGCGTTCGTCGAATTCCGTGGCAGGGTCATCCGACAGGAACGGATTGATATGATTAAAGGGTTGGGTCGGATCGGTAGCATCGTATCCCGGCCGCTGCGGGTCTGCGGCAGACCAGTCTAACGTGACCTGACGATTCTGCTGAAAGACCGTCAGCCGGGGTGAGGGAGGAGGCTCCGGTCCCTTGAAATCCGGCACGCCATCCCCCCGGTCTGGGATGCCATCTCCGTCGACATCTCTGCCCGCAAAGCCGTCCCCATCGGTATCCACGCCGGGGGTGTCGAACAGACTGCTCGCGATGACGCTGTTGCGACCCAAATCGACGAACGCGTGCGGATCGAAGGTGCCCTGAGTTTTGGCCTTGGAAGAATCGCCTTCGCCGCCGATAATGGCCAGTGTGAACTGCACCGAATCGCCGGGAGCGAACATTTTGACGGTTTGACCAAACATCTCATCGCTGGGATCGCTAATTGTGGAATCCCGCGTCCCCAGCGGCCCGGCGGAAAGCAGAAACCGCGAAGGGTCGTTGGGGAACCCGGGCGGGATGCGAGGGTCGAATTCGTTTTTTTCCAGGTCAAACTGGGGATAGTCGATGGAACCATTGCTTAACAACCGGTATTTTTCCGAGTCGTATACGGGGCTCCCCACTGGGTCATCTGTATTGGGTCGGCCGGTGTAAACGTCGGGGGTGGTCGGTCCCCAGTCGTCTCGCGAAAACACGTCCACGTCGCTGCTCCACCAGTTGAACGCAATGCGTCGGGTGGGGCGCAGAATGCGGAGGCCCACCGTCCCGGCCACACACCCTTCATCCCCGTCTGTATTGAGAATCCAGGCCGTGTTAACCGTATCTCCGAATGCGTTGACTCGCATGAACCCCACGGCATCTTCCCGGTCCGTAAAGGTGTTGCTAAAAAGGCACCCGATGTCGTCGTCCACAAACAACCCCACATAAAAATTGCGGATGTGATTCTGCCCCACGTTCCGGATCACCAGGTCGAAAAACACTAAATCCGCGGCGAACGAGTCGCTGAACTGGTAACTCTTCTCCACGACCTCAATGCCCAACGGCCGGCGGTGTTTTGGTGGGACAAACGGAAAGTTTCCTGAGACGTTAAACGTGTCCGTATAAACCGAGATGAAATCTTCGTCTGAAACCGCGTCAGGGCTGAAGAAGGGGCTGTTTGGGTCCCGGGACCGCACCTGAATGGCCGAGCGCTCGTCCGGATAGTGGGGAAACATTTCCGGGAAATCCACCACACTCCAGGCTGCGGTGCCCTCCGACACCAGAGTATCCAGGCCGGCATTAGATGAACTGTTGGAGCTATCAGCAGGGACGATGCCCCCGAAAAACCAGCCCCCGCGATTGATGTACTCGGCTATTCGGCCCTCTTTCTCCGTACCGGGCCAAACCGTCCCCTGGCCGCGGTCGCCGCCGATTTGGCCGTAGTTGGTCACGATCACCCAGAGTCTTCCAGCGCGGTGCTGTTTCTGGTCTCGAAATCGGTCCCGCTGCTGCGCGTACAGTTCTGGGAGACAAAGCCAGAAAACCAAAGGCACCAAACTGCAGCAAATAATCACGCGTTTAGTTCGCATGGCTCAACGCACCGTCCAAGTGTTGGTTTAGGAGAAACGTGTCACACGCCCCACGCAGGGGGTGCATTCGATCTGAAGAGGCTGAGCGGATTCGCTATCGCTATTGGACGCGCAAACAAGGAAAGAGCGGGATAAACAAGACAGAGCTCGAGCGCTCAGCCTTTCGACCCCTCGGCAATATAGGCACGCCCTGCATAAAAATCAAGCAATAAACGGCCGCAACCGGAAACGGCGAGGTGAGCCATCTGACTTCACCCCCATTTAAGGTTTGCCTTTCGGGCGAAACTTTCTTATATTTCGTGTCAACATTGATTACAACTACGAACTTTACCGGAGGTGGTCCATGCCGTTTCTGGAACCGAAATATCAAAAGGCTGCGGAACTGCGGGTCAAACGGAGACCCAAACAACTCGCGGTGATCAATCAGGGAGGATGCACCGGCTGCATGGTGTGCATCGATTTTTGTCCGGTGGATTGCATCGAAGTGGTGCCCGGACCCGACCCCGATAATCCCACCGTGCACAAAAGCGTGGAAGTGGATCTGCCCCGCTGCATCGGCTGCACGCTCTGTTCGAAATACTGCCCCTGGGAGACCATCGAGATGTTCTCCTTCGAGGACGCCTACCAGATTGCGCCGGAATGGACCCTCAGAGGGATCGTGGAGAAGCTTTGGGAACGGGAGCCGGTGAAGGAAGAGCAGGCCGTCCGCCCCCGACGAAGAGAACGAGAAAAGAACAAGGAAGCCCGATCGACAAGCGACCGCTGAGGGTTGCATCCCAAACTCACTTCGACTTCTTACGGATATGACAGAACGAAAGCGCAAACGCATTCTGACCGGCGACCGGCCAACCGGAAAGCTCCATCTGGGCCACTATGTCGGCACGCTGGCAAATCGCGTCCGGTTGCAGGACGAATACGAGATGTTTTTGCTGGTGGCCGACTACCACATGCTCACCACCCGCAACGAGAAGAAGCATATCGAAGAGGTGGCGCAAAACACCCGCGAACTCATCCTGGACTACCTCAGCGTGGGCATCGATCCGGAGAAAGCCACCATCTACGTCCAGTCGCTGGTCCCCGAGGTGGCGGAAATCTTTTTGATCTTCTCCATGTTGGTCACCGTGCCCAGGTTGCAGCGCGTCCCTACGTTGAAGGAGATCATGGCCGACCAGCACATCGAGAATCCGTCGGCGGGCCTGCTCAACTATCCGGTGCTGCAGGCCGCTGACATCCTCATCGTGCGCGCCGACCTGGTGCCGGTGGGCAAAGACCAGGAGTCACACATCGAGGTCTGCCGCGAAATCGCCAGGCGTTTCAACCAACTTTACGGCAAAGTGTTTCCCGAACCGGAGGGGCTCATCGGCGACGTCGCCACCCTGGTGGGTACAGACGGCAAAGCCAAGATGAGCAAGAGTCTCAACAACGCCATCTACCTGTCCGACGACGAGGAAACGGTGGCCCAAAAAGTGATGGGCATGTACACCGACCCAACCCGGATTCGCGCCACCGACCCGGGACATGTGGAGGGCAACCCGGTTTTCATCTACCACGATGCTTTCAATTCAAATAAAGAAGAGGTGGAAGAACTCAAGGAACGCTACCGCGGCGGCCGCGTGGGGGATGTAGAGGTCAAAAAGAGACTGATCACGGCCCTCAACGCCTTTCTGGAGCCTGTGCGCGCGCGGCGGCGGCAGTTCGAGTCGCGGCCAGGCCTGGTCGAAGACATCATTCATGCCGGCACGGAGATCGTCACCCGGGAGGGACGGGAGACCGTGCGATTGATGCGGGAAGCGATGGGCATGACTTACTTCTCAAAGTAGGCTTCATGGCCTCCATCCAAAAAAGACGCGACCAGACCGACCTTTCCGATTTAACCCCACCTCAACTGCTTGCGCAAGACCGGGAACATTTTTCAAGAGGGATTGTACTTTTTAACGAAGGGGACTTCTGGGCCTCTCACGAAGCGTGGGAAGAGGTCTGGAAGCGCCACCCGGAAAAAGGCAGAATCTTCTTTCAAGGTCTCATTCAAGCCGCGGCCGGCTTTCACCAACTGCGGCGGGGAATCTACCACGGAGCCGTCAAGCATCTTACCAATGCGCTGTGGAAACTCGAGCCGTTTGAACCTGTTTGCCTCGGCCTCGATATCGCAGCCCTGGTCGCGGCCCTTAGGCAATGTCTGGCCGAACTACGACGGCTCGGCGAGGAGAATCTCTCAGCTTTCGACCACAACCTGATTCCGACCATCCGGTCCGCAGACTGAAACCGACAGCTGTTCGGGATCGTCAACTTTGGGAGGGGGAAGGATGAACGCCAAAAACCTCAACCTCATGGCCTGGCTTCTGCTCGGGCTGGCGGCGGCAGGCTGTTCTCGCAAATTGAGTCTCACCGAGATGCATGTGGGCTACTCCCTGCTTTCAGATGAGATCAAAAATGAGCTCAAAGACGTGGAACGTTCCATCGTGCACATCAGCACCAAGGTTCAGTACAGGGTGGAGACCTTTCACTATCTGCTGCAGAACGGCACTCTGGTCGCGGACCCGAGAAGTCCCCTGCGGTACAAGCTGGACCCCAACGTCGGCCGGAACGGCATTACCACCGAACCGGACAAGAAGACGCTCTCCGGCGGCGGGCTGATCCTCAGGGTGGGCCACGAGCCTAACAGATACACGATTCTCACCAGCAGTCATCTGGTTTCACCCGACGACACCACCGACGTCTACTACCTCGACGAAGACGGCAATGAAACCGACATCCTGTACGCGCGCTACATCGTCACCCGAACGGACATCTGGGTGCGCGGGAAAAGCAACTGGCGGGCCGCGGCCACCCTGCTCGCCGACGACCCCACCGACGACCTGGCCATCATTGTCAGCACCACCAACAACGCCCTGGGCCCGGCGTTCAAAAATCCCCTGGGATACGACGCGAATCTCGGCTGGGGCGACTGGGTCTTCCTTTTCGGCTTTCCAAGAGGGGTGAAGCAGATGACCGGCGGCTGGGTGAGCGAATCGCCCTACCGCGGCACCCTGGCGGTGGACGCGGTGGTTCGCTTCGGCTTCTCCGGTGGCCCGGTGTTTTCCATTTCTCGAAAAGACGGCAAGCTCGCGTTCGTCGGCCTCATCAAAAGCGTCCCGCGCAGCACGTTTGACTACATCGGCTACGAGGGCACGCTGCCGGTAGGGTCCCAGCTGACCGTTGCCGATCTGGACAAACTGGTTTTGCGGAGGCAGCTCCTGGTGGAGTACGGCACGGCCTACTTCGTCGCGCCCAAGACGATAAAACAGTTCATGCAACTGGCCCGGGCGCCGCTGGAAAACGCAAACATTAAGCTGGACGAGCGCTACTTCGAGTGAGCGTCTTCCCCAGCGGGGCTGCCCGATGAACCCGGCACGCATGCAAGGACTCACCCGCCGCCTCATCGCGCTGGATTCGGTGACCGGGAACGAAGCGGAGATCTGTCGCTTTCTCCGGCAAGAGTTGCCGCCGCGGGGATTCTCGGTGCGCGGTTTTCCCGTCTCCGGCAACCGGGAGAACCTGCTAGTCACCACCTCCGGCACACCGCCGAAGATTCTATTCAACACCCACCTCGACACCGTGCCGGTGCAGTACGGCCCGCATGAAGACCGCGACCGCGTGTACGGCCGCGGCGCGTGCGACACCCACGGCGTGCTGGCCGCGCAGTTGGAGGCGGTGCAAGATCTGGCGGAGGAGGGGTACCGCGACCTGGGTCTGCTGCTGGTGGTAGGCGAGGAAACCGATCACGACGGCGCGCGCCACGCGGGCGCCTGCTCCGACATCGTGGAGCCGGAAGTGCTCATCGTGGGTGAGCCCACCGAAAACAAGCTGATGAAATCGCAGAAAGGCCGGCTAAAGGGCGACCTGGTCGTTCATGGGGTGGAAGGACATTCCGGCTACCCGGAACGCTTCGATTCCGCGGTGGAACGGCTCTGTCTCGCGCTGGACGCGCTCTGGCACACGACCTGGCTGAAGCAAGATTCCGCGGCAGGCACCACGATGAACACCCGGATCGTCGAAGGCGGCCGGGCGGACAACCAGATCCCGGCGCGCGCCCGGGCCCGGCTGATGTTTCGCTGCGCGGAACCGTGCCGCATCGTGAAGCAACGCGTGTCGGAGACCCTCAACCGTCTGGACCGGACCCTTCCGCCCCTGCCCGACGGACGCCGGCGTTTTGAGATGCATTGGGACCCTGCGGAGAACGACCCCATCTCAAAGCTGGCTACCCTGCCCGGTTTCGAAACCGGCACCGCCGCGTTCAACACCGACATCCCTTACTTCGGCTGGAAACGCTGCCGGATTTTTCTGGTAGGGCCGGGCTCTATCCTCCAGGCGCACAAGGATCTCCAGGACGGCAACTGGCAGGAAGCCGAATGGATCTCAAAGGCCGAACAGATCCAGGGCGTCGAGGTGTACAAGCGGTTGGTGAAACAACTTCATGCGTGATCGGCCCCCGCGGGCTTCGGCTACTTCTTCCCCTGTCCCACGACTTTCTGCAGGTACGCGGCGAGCCGTTTCAGGTTCTCCGGGGAGGCCCAGATTTTCAGCGCCTCCGGGTCGTTCCCGTGGTGGAAACGCTGGTAGCGTTCCAGCACCGGCTGCCGCATGAGTTTCTTGGTGAGCGCAAACGAGTCGCCCGGAATCGCGGCCAACGTTTCCGCCAGTTCACACGCGCGGGTCAGGAGGGCGTCGGGGTCGACGAGTTCGTCGACGAATCCAAAACGCAGCGCGTCCTCGGGCTGGACGGTCTTGCCGAAGTAGATGAGATGCTGGAAATGCCGGGGCGGAAGTACGAAGCGCATCACCTCCAGCGGTAGCGAGGGAAACGGCACACCCACCGTCAACTCGGCCACCCCGATGAGGCCGGGTCCCCGGGCCATCAGGCGGTAGTCGCACGCGCAAGCCAGAATGCAACCGCCCGCGATGGCGTGGCCGTTGACCGCTGCGACCACCGGCTTGGGGAAGGTGAACAGCTTCAAAAGCCCCTCGGTGAGCAACGGGATGAAATCGCGCAGGTAGGCCGCCCCACCTTGCACCACGCGAAACAGGTCGACCCCGGCGGAGAAATTGGAGCCGCCACCGGTGAAGACCACGGCGCGACTGCCGGACGTCTCCAATTCGGTCAGCTTTTCGATGAGCTCGGCAAACAGCTCCGCGTCGATGGCGTTGACCTTGCCGTGTTCCAGGCGCAGGATCGCGATCGCGTCCCGTGATTCTACTCGGATCATCTTTTTTACTCCCGATTTACCCCGTTGGCCAAAGTTCGAGCAAGAGCCAGTGAGCCGTTCAAAACGACCCTTGCTCCTTATCTAAAATGAGGACTCTATCCCCCGGAGGCTCGAAGCCTCCGGGGGATGTAAATCCTCATTAGTGTCCGGCTAAAAGAGCAAGACAGTGTCCGCAAGTGTTTAAAAACCA
>CAYQOI010000036.1:0-13937 GCA_964419085.1 uncultured Cytophagia bacterium
AGCTCGTACCGCGTGGGGCACGCACAGGTTCATATTTGACCTTCATGACATCGTCCTGGAAACCATTTCTCCGTAATAACAAAAAAGGCCGACTGCTAAAATATAACAATCGGCCCTTGAAATTTCAACCCATTAGAAGGTGATGCGGATGCAGCTATTCGCCTGCCTCAGCTTCGGCTTTTTCCTCGGTTTTCTGCTTTTCCTTCTTCTTGGCCTTCTCTTCTTCCTTGGCCTTATGTTTTTCGATCAGCAGACCTTCATACCCCACCAGTTCCAGGAGCGCCATATCCGCGCCGTCGCCCCGGCGGTAGCCCAGCCGTACCACACGCGTGTACCCCCCGTTTCTGTCTTTGTAGGTGGGCGCGATTTCATCGAACAGGTTCTTGACGATCTTCTTGTCGGTGACGACCTTCAGAACCTGCCGGCGTGCGGCCACGGTGCCGCGTTTGGCAAACGTGATCAGCCTCTCCACGGTCTTTCTGGCCTCTTTGGCCTTGGCCGTCGTCGTGGTTACCTGCTTGTGTTCGAACAGCGACGCCGCGAGGTTGGCGATCAGGGCCTTGCGATGGCTTGCCGTTCGGTTGAGCTTGCGATGTGCCTTTCTATGTCGCATATCGTTTCCCTAAGCTTACTCCGACTCGCCTCTGAGGTATTTCTCCGTATCCATGCCGAACTGCAGGCCCTTTTCTTCCAGAATCTTGGTGAGCTCCTGCAGTGATTTTCGCCCGAAATTGCGGAACTTCAGCATCTCTTGCTCGTCTCGTCTCACCAGGTCGCCGATGGTCTTGATATTGGCGGCCATCAAACAGTTGTAAGACCGCACGGACAATTCCAGCTCATCCACCGGCATCTTCAGAAGCTTGCGGATCCGCAGGACCTCCTCGTCCACTTCCACCGGCTCTTCCACCTCAGGCTCGATGTCGAAATTGATGAACAACTGAATATGGTCCTTCAGAATCTTGGCGGCATAAGTCAACGCGTCATCCGGCGTGATGCTGCCATCGGTCTCCACGTCCAGGGTCAGTTTCTCGTAATCGGTGCGATGGCCCAGACGGGTGTTCTCGATCTTGTACGTCACGTTCTTGATGGGCGTGTAGATGGTATCGAGAGGGATGGCGCCGATGGGCTGGTCCGGCTGCTTGTTCTCGTCAGCCGGGATGTACCCATGCCCGCGGGAGATGCGCAATTCCATGTCGAAATCCGCCTCATCGCTCAACGTGGCGATATGGTGATCGGGGTTGAGAACCTCGAACTCCGTGGTTCCGTTTTGGATGTCACCGGCCCGAAACTCGCCGGGGCCTTTCAGGTGCACGGTCACCTTTTCGGGTCGCTTGGTCAGCAGCTTGAAGCGCACCTGCTTGAGATTCAGAATCATGTCCGCGACGTCCTCCACGACGCCGGGGATGGTCGAAAACTCATGCAGCACACCGTCGACCTTGATCATCGAGATCGCGGCACCGGGAATCGACGACAGCAAAACCCGCCGGAGCGCATTTCCGATGGTGACTCCAAAGCCCCTTTCCAAAGGTTGCAAAATAAAACGCCCAAACGAGCTCGAATACGAAGCGTCGTCGATTTCCAGGCTCTCGGGCATCTGTAGATTTGGCCAATTCATCTTATCGATATCTCCAAAAACTGCTACTTAGAATACAACTCGACAATTAGGGATTCATTCACCTCCAACTGCATATCCGCGCGAGCGGGAATGTTCAACAGCGTGCCTTTCATCGCGGCTTTATCCAACTCCAGCCAAGGCACGAGCTTCCCCTCTTTCATCTTCTTCATGGAGGTATGAATGATATCCAGTTTTTTGCTTTTCTCTTTGACGTTCACCACGTCCCCTGCTTTCAGCAGAAAGGACGGGATATTCACGGGCCTGCCGTTCACCAGAAAATGCCGGTGCGTCACCAGTTGCCGCGCGGCACTGCGAGAAGGCGCGAAGCCCAGCCGGTAGACCACATTGTCCAATCTGCGCTCCAGCAACTGCAGCAGCGCTTCGCTGGTGATGCCTTTCTGGCGTTCGGCTTTTGAGAAATAATTCCGGAACTGCCGCTCCAGCAAGCCGTACATCCGGCGGACTTTCTGTTTCTCGCGCAACTGAATGCCGTACTCGGACTGTTTGAAACGCCTGCGTGTGCCGTGCTGGCCGGGAGGATAGCTCTTTTTTTCCACCGGGCATTTCGGCGAAAAGCATTTCGCGCCCTTCAGAAACAGCTTTTGCTCCTCACGCCGACAGAGCTTGCAAACGGGTCCTATATAACGTGCCAAATTCTTTCTCCTTCAAATACAATATCCAAAGTCAAACTCGTCTCCTCTTCGGAGGTCGACATCCGTTGTGCGGGATCGGTGTGACATCTTTAATCGCGGTAATCTCCAAACCCGCGGCCTGCAGCGAACGCACTGCCGATTCCCGACCGGAACCGGGACCCTTGACCAGAACCTCCACCCGCTGCAATCCCAATTCCATGGCTTCCTTCGCAGCGGCTTCCGCGGCCACCTGCGCGGCAAACGGCGTGCTCTTTCTGGAGCCCTTGAAACCGGTCTTGCCAGCCGACGCCCACGAGATCACGTTGCCGTACTGGTCGGTCAGCGTCACGATGGTGTTGTTAAACGTCGCCTTGATATGGGCGACACCGTTGGGCTCGACTTTTTCTTTTCTACGCGTTCGTGTTTTCTTTGACGTTGCCATTCAACCCTCTTTATCTCTTAAAGCCGTTCAGCTCCATGTACTCACTTCCTTCGGCCACCGATGGTCGTGCGGCGCCCGCGGCGCGTGCGTGCGTTGGTGTGGGTCCGCTGACCGCGCACCGGCAGATTTCTGCGGTGGCGCAGCCCCCGGTAGCACCCGATGTCCATCAACCTTTTGATGTTCATGGTCACCTCGGTGCGCAGCGCGCCCTCCACCTTGTAGTCCTTGGTGATGATGTTTCGAATCTTGCTGACCTCCTCGGACGTCAGGTCTTTCACCCGGGTGTCCGGGTTCACCCCCGCTTGCGCCAGGATTTTCTTGGCACTGGTCACACCGATGCCGTAAATGTAGGTCAGCCCGATCTCCACCCGTTTCTCTTTGGGAAGATCAACTCCAGCTATTCTCGCCAAAACTTACCTCCAGGTTCAAGTTCCCGCAGCTATCCCTGCCTCTGTTTGTGGCGGGGATTCTTGCAGATGACAATCACGCGGCCCTTTCGCCGGATAATCTTGCAATTGTCACAGATTCGCTTTAGTGACGATCTCACTTTCATTGGATTCGCCTCACTTGTACCGGTAGATGATCCTGCCCCGACTCAGGTCGTAGGGAGACAACTCCAGCGTCACCTTGTCTCCCGGCAAAATCTTGATAAAATGCATCCTCATCTTGCCTGAAATATGGGCCAGCACGCGATGCCCATTCTCCAACTCCACCCGAAAGGTCGCGTTGGGTAACGTCTCTACAATCGTGCCATCCACCTTGATCGGTGCTTCTTTTGCCATATCGCCTAATCGATGGTCGTTAAAATCTCGGGCCCGTTCTCCGTGACCGCAACCGTATGCTCATAGTGTGCAGACGGCAACCCGTCCTCGGTCACCACCGTCCACTGATCCGCTTTTGTTTTCACCCGGTAAGTGCCCAGGTTCACCATCGGCTCGATGGCCAGTACCATCCCGGCCCGGAGCCGGGGCCCTGAATTCGGCGCCCCGTAATTGGGAATCTGCGGATCTTCGTGCAGCTTGCGCCCGATACCATGCCCCACCAATTCCCGCACCACCGAAAAGTTCGCGCTCTCCACAATAGTCTGGATGGTGTGGGAGATGTTCGACAGACGTTCACCTGCGCGGGCCCATTGCAAACCCTCCGCAAGCGAGTTCCACGTCACGTCCAAAAGCCGTTGTTTCTCCTCGCTGATTCGTCCAACCGCGTAGGTGCGGGCGGCATCGCCGAAAAAACCCTCGCACTCCACTCCGATATCCACACTCACGATTTCCCCTTCCTTCAAAACCCGGTCGCCGGGAATCCCGTGCACCACCTCATCATCCACCGAGATGCAAGAGCTTGCGGGAAAGCCGTTGTAGCCCTTGAACGCTGGCCGCGCTCCCCTGGAACGGATAAACCGTTCGATCTCTTGGTCCAGAAAAGACGTCTTGACGCCTGGCTCGATCAGCTCGCCAACCATGTCGAGCGCCTCCACGACGATGCGGCAACTGTGGCGAATCAATTCGATCTCTCTTTTGCTGCGAATGTGAATCATCTCACCGCTCAAAACCTGCGTCGCCCTCTGATCTTACTGCCCCGCATGAAGCCGTCGTAATGCCGCATGAGCAGATGCGACTCCAGTTGCTGCAACGTGTCCAGGGCCACCCCCACGATAATCAGCAAAGACGTGCCCCCGTAAAACGACGCGAAGTTGTAGGACACGTTGACGAACTTCGTGATGATGTAAGGGAAAATCGCGATGACGGCCAGGCAAATCGACCCCGGCAGCGTGATGCGCGTCAAAATGTTGTCGATGAACTCCGCGGTCTTCTTGCCCGGACGCACCCCAGGTATAAAACCGCCGTACTTTTTCATGTTATCCGCGACATCCACTGGATTGAATGCGATAGCCGTGTAAAAATAGGTAAAGAACACGATCAATATGCCGTACACGATCCAGTACACCACAGACTGAAAATCGAAATAGCGGGCCATCGAATTCATCACTTCGCTGTTGGGGAAAAACGTCAGCACCGTTTGCGGCACAAACATGATCGACTGCGCGAAGATGATGGGCATCACCCCGGCGGTGTTCACCCGCAGCGGAATGTGCGTGCTCTGGCCACCGTAGATTTTCCGCCCCACCACCCGCTTGGCGTACTGCACGGGGATCTTGCGGGTGCCCTGGGTCAGCGCCACCACCGCCGCGATGGTTACCACCATCAGACCCACCAGAAAGACCTCGGTCAAGATGGCCCGGTTGCCGCCGCTTATCTGCTGGTACTCATCCAGGATCGCGTTGGGGAACCGCGCGATGATCCCGATAAAAATGATCAGCGAAATACCGTTGCCGATGCCCCGTTCGGTGATCTGCTCACCCAGCCACATGATAAGGACCGTGCCGGCCGACAACGTGACCATCGTCAACATCCGAAAGGCCAGACCGGGGGTTGGCACCACCGAAAGACCGGCGTTGGTGCGAATGCTTTCCAGAAACACGCTCACACCGTAGGCCTGCATTGCCGAGATCAACACCGTTCCGTAGCGCGTGTACTGCGTGATCTTTTTCCTGCCCTCTTCCCCTTCTTTTTCCAACTTCTGAAAATAGGGCACCACCGCACCCAAAAGCTGGATGATGATGGATGCCGAAATGTAGGGCATGATCCCCAGAGCAAAAACCGTGGCCCGCCGGAACGCGCCGCCGGCAAACAGGTCGTACAGACTCAGCAGGCCACGCCCCTGCGCGGCCTCGTCGAAAAACGCGATCAGCGCCTGGCTGTTGACACCCGGAATAGGCACGTGGCCGCCGATTCGGTAGACCACGAGAATCACCAGCGTAAAGATGATACGCTGTTTCAACTCCGGGATTTTGAAAATACTCTGGAAACTCTGAATCATAGCTTGTTCACCTTGCCGCCGGCTTTCTCGATTTTCTCCTGCGCCGACGCGCTAAACGCATGTGCGCTGACCGTGAGCGCCTTACCGACGTCGCCATCACCCAGAATCTTCACGGCCGCATCCCGCTTATCGATCAGCCCTGCTTCAAAGAGCACGTCCGGGTTGATTTCCGTGGCCTTCTTGATCCTCTCCAACTGCTTCAGATTGACGATCTGATATTCTTTTTTGAAAATATTCGTGAAGCCGCGTTTGGGCAACCTGCGCTGAAGCGGCATTTGGCCACCCTCAAACCACGGCTTGATCTTTGACCCAGACCTCGAACGCTGGCCTTTGTGTCCGCGTCCGGAGGTTCCACCGTAGCCCGAACCCTGTCCCCGACCGATTCGTTTGCGCCTTTTCACCGCGCCCGACGCGGGCTTCAAGTTCCCTAAGTCCATGGCCCTATTTCTCCGCAGGTTCCACAGTTACCAGATGACTTACCTTGTTCAACATTCCCTCCACGGAGGGCGAGACCTCATGAATCACCGAGCGGTGAAGACGTCTGAGACCCAGCGCCTCCAGCGTCCGCTTCTGCTTGTAATGCCGTCCGATGGGACTCTTTACCAGCGTTACCTTGACCTTCTTATGTTTAGCCTTAGCCATGTTGGTAGTCGACCAGAATTAAACCGTTGTCTTGTTAAACACGTCTGTCGGAGCCAGCCCACGTTTGCGGGCCACAACCGAGACTTCCATCAGATTCGACAGGGCTTCCATCGTGGCCTTGACCACGTTATGCGGATTGGAGGAACCCAGCGATTTCGTCAGGATGTTCTGAATGCCGGCAGCCTCCACGATGGCCCGCACCGCGCCGCCTGCGATCACGCCGGTACCCGGAGAGGCGGGCTTCAAAAACACCTTGCCCGCACCGAACTTCCCGCTGATTTCGTGTGGAATCGTCCCATTCACGATGGGAACACGAATCAGGCTTTTCTTGGCGTTTTCCGAGCCTTTGGAAATGGCCTCGGTCACTTCATTTGCCTTACCCAACCCGGTGCCCACATGACCGGCACCGTCGCCCACCACGACAATCGCGTTGAAACTGAACCGCCGCCCGCCTTTGACCACTTTGGCAACCCGGTTGATGTGAATCACCCTTTCCTTCAGGTCCAACTCGCTTGCGCTAAATCTCACCGCTTTGTTCAATGACCTCTCCTTCGCTTAATCAGCCGTAAATCCAGCTAAAAGTGCAACCCCTTCTCTCTGGCACCCTCAGCCACCGCCTTGACCCGGCCGTGGTAAAGGTAGCCCCCGCGGTCGAAAACCACCGCTTTGATTTTCAACGACTTGGCTTTCTCTGCGATCTGCTCGCCGACAATCTTGGCTGCCTCGATCTTGTTCTTGACCCCGGTGAGTTTGGGCTTCACATCGGGCGACAGGGTTGAGACACCCGTGAGCACACGATTTTTCGTGTCGTCGACCAGCTGCACATAGATATTCTTCGTGCTCCGGTACACTGCCAGTCGCGGCCTCTCAGAGGTCCCCAGCACCTTCTTGTGGATGCGTTTCTTTTTGCGTAAGCGCTTGAATGCTTTGATCTTGTTCTTGTCTGCCATCAGAACACCCAATCGACCTTTCTTTTGTTAAGCAGCGGTCTTACCGGCCTTCCGCCGGATCTGCTCGTCAATATATTTGATGCCCTTACCCTTGTACGGTTCCGGCGGCCTGAATGATCTGATCTTTGCGGCCACCTGACCCACCAGTTCTTTGTTGATCCCCCGCACCGCAATGCTTGTCTGATTCTCAACCACCACCTCTATACCTTCAGGAGGAACAAAAACGATGGGGTGGGAATAGCCTAACTGCAAGATCAGGCGACCATTCTTCATCTCGCTCCGGTATCCAACACCCACGATCTCCAGCTTCTTTTCAAAACCCTGGGTCACTCCCTGCACCATGTTGGCGACCAGGCTCCGGTAAAGGCCATGTAGCGAGCGAAATCGACGACTGTCGTTGGGCCGCGAAACGACGATCTGCCCATCATTGACTTCAACCTTCAGGGCCGGCTCCACGTTCGTCGACAGCTCACCCTTCGGTCCCTTTACCGAGACCTTCCCCTTCCCGACCTTGACCTCGACACCCTCGGGCAGGATGATGGGATTCTTACCTACTCGTGACACTCAACACTCCTTCAATTACCAGATGTAACAAACAACCTCACCCCCGACATTCAACCTTCTGGCATCACGGTCCGAGATGACCCCTTTCGGGGTTGAAAGAACGGCGATACCCAGATTGTTGAACACCCTCGGCAGCTTCTTGCTGCTCACATACCTCCTCAGTCCCGGCGTGCTGACCCGCTTCAAGCCATTTATCACGCTCTCACCTTCTGGCGTGTACTTGAGATAGATGCGGATAATGCCGCTTTTCTTGTCATCGATCAACAAGTAGTCCTCGATGTAGCCATATTCCTTCAACAGCCGGGTGAGGCTTTTCTTGAAATTCGACGCAGGAATGTCCACCTTGTTGTGCCTTGCACGCGTCGCGTTGCGAATTCTGGTCAAATAATCTGCGATTGGATCTGTCATTCCCATCCGTTTCTTCCTTCAGAAATTACCAACTCGCCTTTGTGACACCCGGGATCTTGCCCTCCAGGGCCAGTTCCCGAAAACAGATTCTGCACAGTCCAAACTTACGCAAATAGCCTCGCGGCCGGCCACAGCGGGAGCAACGGTTGTAGCGCCGCACCGAAAACTTGGGCTCTCTCTTCTGTTTAGCGATCAGTGATTTTTTTGCCAAAGCAACCTCGCTTCCAACTAAACTTATTGACGCTTTCTAAACGGCATGCCGAAGGCGGCAAGAAGCTCGTAAGCCTCCTCATCAGTCTTTGCAGTCGTTACCACCGTGATATCCATTCCCCTGATGCGATCGATCTTGTCGTAATCGATCTCAGGGAAAATAATCTGCTCTTTGACCCCCAAAGAATAGTTGCCGCGTCCATCAAAAGAGCGGTCGGAGAGACCACGGAAGTCGCGGATTCGCGGAATATCGATATTGATCAAGCGGTCCAAGAACTCATACATGCGCCAGCGCCGCAGGGTCACCTTGCACCCGATCTTCTGGCCCTCGCGCAGTTTAAAATTCGAAATCGATTTCTTGGCGACAGTCACGACGGGGCGTTGTCCTGCGATCTGCTCCAGATCTTCCATGGAGCGCTCCAGCAGCTTGGCGTCCTGGTTGGCCTCGCCGACCCCCATATTGATGACGATCTTCTCCAACCGCGGCACCTGCATCACGTTCTTATAATTGAAGCGTTTCATCAACGCCGGAACAACCCGTTCCTTGTATTCTTTGACGTATCTTGGGACGTAATCAGCCATTTTCCATTTCTACGCTTGTTTCAAACTTCACGAAACCTGGATCATCTCTCCACACTTGCGACACACCCGCGCCTTGTTTCTGGATTTCTTCGCGCTGTCGCCCAAAAACTGCCGTTTGATGCGGGTTGGCTCGTTGCATTTGGGGCAAATCAGCATCAAATTCGAGGCATGTACCGGCGCCTCTTTCGTGATAATGCCCCCCTGAGGCAGGGCCTGGGACGGTCGCATGTGCCGTTTGATAAAATTAACCCCCTCCACGATCGCGCGGTTTTGGGCTGGAAAAACTTTCAGCACCTTGCCCCGCTTGCCGCGATACTCGCCAGACAACACCAAAACCTGGTCATTCCTTCTAATGTGCATGGCCACTCCCTCGTAACTCAAAGAACTTCCGGTGCCAGCGACACGATTTTCATAAACTGCCGGTCCCGCAACTCCCGCGCAACCGGGCCAAAAATACGGGTGCCGCGCGGTTCATTTTGGTCGTTGATCAACACGGCAGCATTTTCGTCGAAACGAATATATGAGCCATCGCTCCGGCGGATCTCCTTCTTCGTTCTCACGATCACCGCCTTGCTCACATCACCCTTCTTGACGCTGCTTCCCGGAATGGCAGATTTCACCGAAACCATGATCTGGTCGCCGACGTAGGCGTACTTTCTCTTGGTGCCGCCAGGCACCAAAATACACATCACCTTTTTGGCTCCGGTATTGTCGGCCACGTTCAATTTCGAATATTGCTGAATCATGATCGCCTCTTCCTACTTTGCCTTCTCCAGTATCTCCACCAGACGCCAACGCTTCATCTTGCTCAGCGGGCGCGTTTCAGCAATCTTGACTCTGTCTCCGATTCCGCACTGGTTTTCCGGATCATGGGCCATAAAGCGCGAGGTCTTCCGATAGTACTTCTTGTACAACTTGTGCTTGACAAGTCGCTCCACCGAAACAACGATGCTCTTGTCCATCTTGTTTGAAACGACGATGCCGATCTTGGACTTTCTCCGCCCTCTGCTCTCCATCACAAATTCCAACTTTTCCTCTACGGTTCTTTGTTTTCTGCTTTTTCGGAACGGATGCCCAGCTCAAACTCGTGCAATACAGTCTTCAGCCGTGCAATATCCCGGCGCACATCCCGCAATCGCAGCGGATTGTCAAGCTGATGAATCGAATGCTGGAAGCGCAGATTGTACAGCTCTTCGATGGCGTCCTGGAGTCTGAGCTCGATCTCTTCCTTCGTGAGCTCGGAAATCTCTTGCATCCTCATGGTCTTATTCACCAAAATCTGATTGACGTACAAACCTGGTTTCAATGGGCAGTTTGTGAGAAGCCAAACGGAGCGCTTCTCGCGCCACATCTTCCGCTACACCGCTCAACTCGAACAGCACCCGACCCGGCTTGACCACGGCCACCCAGTACTCGGGTGAGCCCTTGCCCTTACCCATCCGGGTCTCCGCGGGCTTCTGGGTCACCGGTTTATCCGGAAAAATCCGAATCCACACCTTGCCCCCTCTTTTGATATGCCGCGTCATCGCGATTCGTGCGGCCTCGATTTGTCGCGCGGTGATCCAACCCGGGGCCATGGCCTTCAAGCCGTACTGCCCGAACGAGACCTTGGAACCACGAATGGCCTTGCCCTTCATCCTGCCCCGCTGCTGTTTGCGGAATTTTACTCGCTTCGGCATCAACATAATGGTCGCTCCCTTACGCTGCTCCTATCACTTCGCCCTTGCAGATCCACACCTTCACGCCAATGGAACCGTACGGCGTGCGCGCGGTGACGCGGGCATAGTCGATGTCCGCCCGCAAGGTGTGCAGCGGAATCCGTCCGCTCTTGTAGTGCTCGCGTCGGGCCATTTCCGCGCCGCCGAGACGGCCGGCACATGACACGCGGACACCTTCGGCCCCCATCCGCATTGTACTCATCACCGCTTTTTTCATGACCCGCCTGAAAGGAATCTTTGCTTCCAACTGATGAGCGATGTTTTCGGCAACCAGATACGCGTCGAGCTCCGGCTTCTTCACCTCGTTGATGTTGAGCTGAATCTCCTTGCCCGTGAGGCGCTGCAACTCTTCCTTCAGCTTGTCCACCTCGGCACCTTTCCGGCCGATGACGATCCCCGGCCGCGCGGTGTAGATGGTCATGGTGATTCGCTGCGGCGTCCGGTCGATATTGATGGCGGAAACCGCGGCGTTCTTGAGTCGCTTGCGCACGTACCGGCGGAGCATCAGGTCTTCCTCCAGCTTGCTCGCAAACTCACGCTCGTCGAACCAGTTGGAGACCCAACCCCTGATAACCCCTACGCGAAAACCGATCGGATTTGTTTTCTGCCCCAAGATTCCTCCGCTAATTAGCTGATATTGTCTGTGACCACGATGGTAATATGGCACGTAGGCCGCTTCATCCGCATGGCACGCCCCATGGAGGCGGCACGGTAGCGCCGAAACGAAAAACCCGTGTCTACCGTGGCGCTCTTGATGAAAAGAGACTCGGGATCGAGCTTGGACCCGCCTTCCTGGTTGAGCAGATTGGCCACTGCGGAACGAACCGTCTTTTCCACCACCGGCGCAGCCGATTTGGGCGTATAGTGCAGAAAATTCAGAGCTCGTTCAACCTGAACCCCACGGATCAAATCCACCACTTGACGCACTTTTCTCGGCGACATTCTGACGTATCTTTTGACTGCACGTGCTTCCATAGCCTCGGTCTTCAGTTAAACGTTCTCAGCGAACCCTGGATGACTTTTCCGCGGCCTTGCCGCCATGACCCCGAAACGTTCTGGTAGGAGCGAACTCACCGAGCTTGTGCCCCACCATATTCTCCGAGATAAAAACCGGAATAAACTTGTTGCCGTTGTGAATGGCCAACGTGTGTCCCACAAACTCAGGCGTAATGGTTGAACGTCTCGCCCAGGTTTTCAACACCTTTTTCTGATTGGACTTGTTCAAAGCCTTGATCTTCTTTTCCAGCTTGGGATCGACATACGGCCCCTTTTTAACCGAACGCGGCATAAGGCATCATCCTCTTACTTCTTTCTCCGGGTAACGATGTAATCGTCCGACTTTTTGCGTTTCCTGGTCTTGCCGCCCTTGGCAGGCTTACCCCAGGGTGAACATGGATGCCGCCCGCCAGAACTCTTCCCTTCACCGCCGCCCATGGGATGGTCCACCGGGTTCATAGCCACGCCTCGCACGTGCGGCCTTCGTCCCAACCATCTTTTCCTACCCGCCTTGCCGATGGACGCATTCTCGTGGTCGACGTTTCCGATCTGGCCGATGGTGGCCCGACATTCTTGACGCACGACACGCACCTCCCCTGAAGGCAATTTCAACTGGGCGAAGTTTCCTTCCTTGGCCACAAGCTGAGCGTACGCGCCCGCGCTGCGCGCGAGCTGTCCACCCTTGCCCGCGACCATCTCCACATTGTGAACCAACGTCCCCAGGGGAATCTGCCGCAAAGCCATGGCGTTGCCGACGCGCACCTCGGCTTCGTCACCCGACATCAAGCGGTCGCCCACTTTCAGGCCAAGCGGGGCCAGAATGTAGCGCTTCTCCCCATCCGCATAATGCAGCAGCGCGATGTTGGCACTGCGGTTCGGATCATATTCGATGGACGCGACGCGTGCGGGAACGCCGTCTTTGTTGCGGCGAAAGTCGACCACCCGGTACTGCCTCTTGTGGCCGCCGCCGCGAAAACGCACCGTGACGTGGCCGTGATTGTTGCGGCCGCCCGATCGCTTCAAGGGGCGAAGCAACGACTTTTCCGGCACCGAGGTCGTGATCTCGTCAAACGTCAAAACCGACGTATGTCGTAAGCTCGGCGTTTTAGGCTTAAAGGTTTTGACACCCATTTCTTACTTATCCTTGTTGGCTCTGAAAGACATCGATGGAATACCCCTCGCCCAGGGTCACAATCGCTTTTTTCCAATCGGAGCGCCGGCCGCGCGTCAAGCCACGTCGCGTGTTCATGCGCTTGCTCTTGCCCTTGACGATGATGGTATGCACGTCCTCCACCAGAACGTTGAATTTCCGCTGGACGGCATCTTTGATCTCGATCTTGTTGGCGTCCCTGGCCACGCGAAACGCGTATTTCCGCCGCTCCTCCTGAAGCTGAAGCATCTTCTCTGTCAGAATCGGTTTGATCAAAATGCTTTCGGGAACCCTCATTTGGTCAAAACCTCCTTCAGCTTCTTAACCGCGCCTTTTTGCATGACAAGCCATTCGCAATCCAGAAGATCGTAGGTGGACGCGGTCTCCGCAACCCTCACCTGCAATCGGGGAATGTTGCGCGCCGCGCGCAGGGTTAGCGAATCATATTCCGGTAGCAACAGCAAGGTCTTCCGGCCATCCAATCCGAGAGACCGCAAGATCGCGACCATATCCCTTGTCTTGCCGCTCTCGACCTTGAAATCCTCCACAAGCTTGATCTGCTTGTTTCCCGCCTTGTCCGAGAGCACCGAAACGCGCGCCAGCCGTTTCATTTTCTTGGGCAACCGCATGCTGTAATCCCGCGGGTGTGGACCAAAGACGCGACCGCCGCCGACCCAAATGGGCGACCGGGTGGTACCCGCACGAGCCACACCACGACCCTTCTGGCGCCACGGTTTCTTTCCCCCGCCCCTTACCATGCTGCGGGTTTTAGTCGACGCCGTGCCCTGACGTTTGTTCGCACTGGAGGCCTTTACCGCCAGATAAACCACATGCTCGTTTGGCTTCGCGCCGAAGACATCCTTCGGCAGCTTCACTTTCTCGCCCGAGCCCTTACCGTCCGTTTTGAGAACTTCTAACTCCATCTCGCCCATCTAATTAGAGATCAAGACCAATCCGTTTCGCGCACCAGGCACAACGCCCTCAACCATCAACATATTCTGCTCAGCCAGAACACGAACGATGCGACGATTTTTCACGGTCACCCGATCGCCCCCCATGCGGCCAGCCATCCGCAAGCCCTTGAAAACACGTGACGGATAAGAAGACTGTCCCAGAGAACCGGGGGCGCGATGCCGGTCGCTTTGACC
>CAYQOI010000037.1:0-445 GCA_964419085.1 uncultured Cytophagia bacterium
ATCATGAAAGAAGCGAACGGGCTGAGATGAAGCGACGTCATTTCATAGATAAAGGCCACCACCAAACCCACGAAAATGCCGAACTGTTCCAGCGGATCGATGTTGGTTTCCCCCGTCATTCTGGCCGCCACCGCCACCATCACCCAGACACCCAGAACCGCGAGCCCCGCTGCCAGCACAGGCACACCGATCCACACCAGCGCCACGACGCTCAGCAGCGCCAGCCAGGGAAACAGCCGCAGATAGCGCTCCCTGGCCCGAAAAACCGGTGCGAAAATCGCGCGCAATCGCGGCACGACGTAGGTCACAAAAAATCCGATTCCCGAACCCAGGACCATCCCCATGCCCAGGTTTTGCACGAAGCTTCTGGCCGCGGGGAGTTCGAATCCGTTTTGAAACAAAAACGGCACGATCCCCAGCCAGCCCACCAGCGCGCCGAAAAGCC
>CAYQOI010000037.1:455-13790 GCA_964419085.1 uncultured Cytophagia bacterium
AATGTAGCCCCCGCCCACCGCAAGCGGCAGCGGCATCAACGTCACCAGGAAGCCCAACGCGGCCAGTGCGCTCAGGCTCAGACCTGCCGGCAGATAGACATCGCGCAGAAGGGCAAACACCCCTGCGGCTGCGCCGATGGCGACGATGAAAAAGAGCTGCCGGCCGCCGGTGTCCCCCAGCTTCAACAGCTCCGCGCCCGCGGTCCCGGCGGGGTAGGGAAGTTGCTCCTCATCCACAAACGTGTACTTGAGCGGCACCGAAAGCAGAATCCCCAACAGTCCGGCCACCGCGGTGAGAATGCCCAGGACCCAGGGATTGGGCCACGCGATCTCCACGCCGCGAGTTCGACTTAGATAGAGGATGCCCGGCACCGTGAACGCGATTCCCGCGGCCACCAGCCCTCCTATGCTGGAGCCCGCCTGCGCGACGTTGATTTCGTGAACGCTGACCTTCTGAGAGCCGCTCAGGAGTTTGAGCAACCCGCCGGAAACGATGACCGAAAAGATGATGGGCCAGGGGAGCGCCCCCAACTTGATGGAAATGTACGTGGAGCTCATCAACAGGAAAAGCGACAGCCCGCTGGCGATGAGCGCGGCGCGAAGCGTAAAGCCGGGAACTTCGGGACGTTCTGGTTTCACACGAAAATCGGAACGATAGATGATGGTGTCGGATTCAAGAGAATTCTCACTTTAGAACAGAATTCTTCCGTGGCTGCCGATCGCACCGCCGGCAACTACCCGCTCTCCAGCCCCGAAAGCGAGGGCAGCCCGATGGGACTGGTGGCCTGCACTTGTTTCGCAAAGGCCAAAACGGCCTCCTCACCCAGCGGCTTGCCCACGATCTGTAGACCCACCGGCAGTCCGTTTTCATCCAGGCCGCACGGCACGCACGCGATGGGCAGGCTCGTGAGACTCAGCACAAAAGTCGGCGCGATCCAGTCGACGTACGTCTCCATCTTCTTCCCCGCGATGGTTTCCGGGTAGTTTTGTTCCACGGGAAAGGGCGGCACCGCCATGCACGGCGTCAGCAGATGGTCGTATTTGCCGAACAGGTCGCGAAAAATCTCCCACATCTTGCGCCGGGTTGCTTCCGCTTCGCCCAGTTCCTCTGGCCGGACCTTCAGGCCGGCTTTGATGTTGTTGGCCACATTCACGCCGAAATCCTCGACTTTGTCCAGATGCTCGTACAACTGGGCCACGAACCAGTAGCCGCGGAAGGCGAGAAAGGGTTTGCGCGCGAAGGAAAGATCCAGCTCGATCTCTTCCACCCGGACTCCCGCTTGCTGCATTTCGAACGCGGCCCGGCGGCACGCCGCCTCGATGGACGCGTCGATACCGATGCCCGCGATATCTTTGCAGTAGGCGACTTTCATGCCCCGGGCAAGACCGGCCTTCACCGCGGCGACGAAGTCCCTTCCCCGCGTCGGCTGGTAAACAGGGGAAAGCGGGCTCTGCCCCGCCACGGCCTGCAGCATCAACGCCACATCCTCCGCGGTGCGGGCCATGGGACCGGTGACCTGCAGGTTGTCCCAGAGGTAGTCCTCCGGATAGGTGGGAACCAGACCGGGGGAAGGCCGGAGTCCCACAACGCCGCAGAAGGAGGCCGGAATGCGCAGCGAGCCTCCCAGGTCTGTCCCCTCGGCCAGCGCGATCATGCCCGTCGCCAGCCCCACGGCCCCGCCGCCGGTGGAGCCGCCCGGGCTCAATTCGGGATTCCAGGGGTTGCGGGTGACACCGAAGACATCGTTCCAGGTGTTGCCGCCCGCGGCGAATTCCGGACAGTTGGTCTTGCCCAGGATGACCGCGCCTGCGGCACGCAACCGCTGCACGACCAGTGCGTCCTCCTCCGGGACGTGGTCAGCGAAAAGCGGCGACCCGAAGGTGGTGCGCAGGCCCGCCACGGGGGTCACATCCTTGATGCCCACCGGCAAGCCCGCCAGCGGTAACGTCTCACCCCGCTGCAGCCGGGCTTCCACGTCCCTGGCATCTTGCACGGCTCGTTCGTTCAGGGTGACGATGGCGTTGAGCGTCCCGTTGTAGCGCTCCACCTGTCCCATGCAGGCTTCCACGACCTCTGTGGGCGAGAGCTCGCTTCGTTCGATGCGCGCCCGCAGCTCGGTGGCGGATAGCCGGGCGATTTCCTCTGTGTCAGACATTCAAATCACACCTTTCTGTTTCAGCTCGACAATTCTGTTGTCCTCGTAGCCGAGTTCCGTGAGGATCTCTTGCGTGTGCTCACCCAGCCTCGGCGGCGGCCGGCGATACGTGACCGGCGTGCGGCTCAGTTTGATGGGATTGCCCAGCATCTTTATCGTGCCGATGAGCGGGTGGTCCAGTTCAACCACCATCTGCCGCGCCAGAAGATGCGGATGGGCCAGGCTTTCTTCCGGCGTGAGAATGGGGCCAGACGGAATGCCCGCGGCCTCGAGTTCCGGCAACCACTCACGAGCAGGCCGGCTGCGGAATCTGTCGGTCAGCAGGGAAACCAATTCTTCCCGGTGCGCCAACCTTTGCTCATTGGTGGCAAAGCGGTCGTCCCGCGCCAGTTCGGGCCAATTCAGCACCTGCACGAGCCGCTGCCACAGCCGTTCGCTTCCCACCGCCACGATGATCCAGTCGTCCGCGGTGGGAAAAGGCTGGTAGGGCACGATGGAGGGGTGGGCGTTGCCCAGCTTTTGCGCCTGCTGCCCCGCGATGAGGTAGTTGCTGGCCAGATTCGACAGCCACGTGACCTGCGAATCCAGCAGCGCGGTGTCGACCGCCTGCCCTTCGCCGGTTCGTTCGCGCACAAACAGCGCGGAGAGAATCGCCAGCGCGGTGTAAAGACCGGCCGTCAGGTCAGCCATGGGCGTGGGGAAACGCGTGGGCGGCTGCTCGGGCTCGCCGGTCACCTGCATGGTGCCGCTCATCGCTTGCGCCAGAATATCGTAGCCGGCCTGCTCGGCCAACGGGCCGCTGTTTCCAAACCCGGTGATGCTTGCCCACACAAGCCTGGTATTCGCCTGACGACAGCTCTGGTAGTCCAGGCCCAGTTTTTCTCGCGTCTGTTGCCGCGGGATGTTTTGCACCAGCACGTCCGTTTCGGCGAGGAGCCGGTGGAGGATCTCCCGTCCCTCCGCCTTGCTCAGGTCGAGGGTCAGGCCCCGCTTGTTGCGATTAGTGCCGAGAAAATAGGCGCTTTCACCCGCCACAAACGGCGGCCCCCAGCCGCGGGACATGTCCCCGCCGTCCGGCCGCTCGATCTTGATCACCTCCGCGCCCAGGTCGCCCAGCAACTGCGTGCAGTACGGCCCGGCCAACGCGGTGGTGTGGTCGATCACGCGGATGCCCTCCAGCGGGCCCTGCGGGTTAGAGGAGGAACGGGTCATCTCTGCAACCGGGTCATGTCAAAGAGGTGGGTTCTGCGTCGTTTGATGTCTCATTCTTCCAGGAAGGCGACGGCGCGGCAAAACGCGGCCTCCCCACCCTTGAACTTCCATGGGAAAATGCCGATGGTGAGCCGGCGATTCTGCAGTTCCGGAGCGTCGATGTCCCCGCCGAGATTCTCCACGTGCATGCAGTTGTGCGGGAAAAGCGCGTTGTGGGTGAGCTGGTAGGCTTCGTCCGGAAACAGCTCTTTCATCTTTTTCTTGCCGAATTTCTCTTCGCACTTCTTCTGCACCCGGTCGCAGTGGCCGTGCATGCCTTTGCCCAGAAACCGGCCGATGGGGAGATTCATGGGGTGGTCGGTGGACACTTCGTCCACACCCCAGATGTGGATCTTCTTCTCCAGCAGCCACGGCACCATCTTGGGGTGGGCGCCGGGATGAAAATGGATGTATTTTTCCTCGTCCGGTTCCGAGCCGAATTGCGCGTACTTGTGCCAACCGGTGTGCAGGATCAGGATGTCGCCCTCTCGCACCTCCACGCGCTTCTCGATCATCTCCGGCGTGTACGCGTCCAGCTCGCCGAGCTCGTCCGACAGGTTGACGATGACCCCGGGACCGTACAGCCACTCCAGAGGAATCTCGTCGATGGTCATGCCGCTGGTGACGAAGTGCCGCGGGGCATCCAGATGGGTGCCCATGTGGTTGGAGGTCTGGATGTACTGCGCATTCACGCCGTGTTCGGGCTTCCGCTTGATGTACTTGACTTCAAACGGCGGGTAGTAGGGCCAAAACGGCGCATCCTGATTCAACGGTTGTGAAAGGTCGTAGATCTTCATTTTTCCTCCCATGTTGCGTTTACGTGGCGCCAAAGGTTTTCACCCTGACGCCGGTGTGAATCTCTTCTCCAGAACGACCGAAAAATGATCAAACAAAACAAATCTCGCGCACCGCGCTCAGTTCTTTCCTGCCAGCTCTTTCATGACCACGCGCAGGTTGGCCTCGAAGGTGGCGTCGTACTGCGGGTACTGCAGAAAGTCGGAGAATTCGGGAAACGCGGCGAGCTCTCCTGCCTGCTCCGCGTTCGCACCCCGGTCTAAGGCCGCTCTCGCTTTGTCGACAACCGCCTGGAGGTAGCGGCGGAAGCGCAGCATGTCGGGCAATTCCGAGAGGCCGAAATGGCCCGGTACGACGTGGGCCGGCTGCAGCGCGGCCAGACTGTCCAGCGCCGCGATCCAGACCAGCGTGCTGCCCTCGCCCATGTAGGGCGACGAATCGCGCAGGAACAAATCGCCGGTTGCCAGCACCTTCTCCTGCGGCGCCCAGACTACCAGGTCGCCCTGCGTGTGCCCCGCTCCGGGGTGGAAGACCTCGACGGTCAGGCCACCGAGATCGAAGGTCGTCTTTTGGGCCACAATTTTGTCGGGCAAACGGAACTGACATGCCGAGATCTCGGCGCGCTCCGCCGAATCAGGAGCCGCCTCGGCCAACTGGCTGCGAATCTGAGCCGCCCGTTCCGCCAGGAGGCGCCTGGTCTCCGGATGTGCGACCAACTCGAAAGCTTCATCCTGCAGGCAAAGGGCCCCAAAGCTGTGGTCCGGGTGCCAGTGGGTCAGCACCGCCCAGCGGACCGGCTTATCGGTGACCGCGTGCACCGCGGTGAGAAACTCCCGGGCAACCGCAGGGGTCAAACCGGGATCGACGACCAGCGCGGCCGTGTCTCCCACGAACAAGGCGCTGTTGGAAGATCGGTCGTCCCTGGCGATCCAGGCGTAGGTCCGCCCGGTCATTTTTACCAGGCCCGTTTCCGGCTGCGCCGCGAACGAACCGGGACAGCACGCACACAGAACCACCACGGCCAGGCCAGAACTCCACGCCAACAATCGCGGTGAAAGAATAGAAAGCTTGAAACGTCTCCCGGCGCCGATCATCGCAGGAGCTCCCGTAGCGCGGCCAGGAGATACACGACGTTTGCCCGGGTAGAAGACTCGCCCATCAGGCCGATACGCCAGATCTTGCCGGCGAAGTCGCCCAGGCCACCGCCGATCTCGATGTTGAAGTCGTGCAGCAGCCGGCGTCGCACCGCGGCGTCCTCCACCCCTTCGGGCACACGGATGGCGTTGAGCGTGGGCAGCCGAAACCTTTCTTCCACAGACGGCCGCAGCCCCAGTTCTTGCAGGCCTTCCAGCAGCTCGCGACTGTTTCGCCGGTGGCGTTCAAATCGCGCTTCCAGGCCTTCCTCCTGGACAAGACGCAGCGCTTCCCGCAGAGCGTAATTCATGCTGATGGGGGCGGTGTGGTGGTAGGCGCGCTTGCTGTCCGACCAGTAGTCCGCGATCATCGTGACATCCAGGTACCAGCTCTGAATCCGGGTCTTCCGGTTTTGTGCCGTCTCCAGCGCACGCTCGCTGAAGGTGATGGGCGCCAGACCCGGCGGGCAACTGAGACACTTCTGGGTTCCGCTGTAGCAAATATCGATCTGCCAGTCGTCCACTTGCACCGGCACGCCGCCCAGCGAGGTGACCGCGTCGACGATCAAGAGCGCGCCGTGCTGGCGGCACAACTCACCGAGACCCGCAAGCGGTTGCAGCACACCGGTGGAGGTTTCCGCGTGCACCAGCGCCATCGCTTTGACTTTCCCTGCACGTTTCAGCTCGTCTTCCACGCGCTGCAAATCGATGGGCTTACCCCACTCCTCCTTCACCTGAATCAGCTTGCCGCCACAGCGGGTGACGATGTCCGACATGCGATTGCCGAAAACGCCGTTTACCCCGACGATCACCGTGTCGCCCGGCTCCACCACGTTGACAAACGCGGCCTCCATGCCCGCACTGCCGGTGCCGGAAACCGCGATGGTGAAACGATTTTTGGTCTGAAACACGAAACGCAGCAGCTCCTGGATTTCATCCATGATCTGCAAGAAATCGGGGTCCAGGTGGCCGACGATGGGGGTTGCCAGCGCGCGGTAGACGCGAGGATGGACACAACTTGGGCCCGGGCCCAGAAGCACCCGTTGCGGTGGGTTCAGTTCCTTCAACTCGTGCATCATCCGTCCTTTCGCGAAACAGAAAATCTCACTTGCGACATCTCGATTGTCAGAACAGAGCAGATGCGGGAATATATAAAAACGCCGCTCAAAATGCAATCGTTTCGCTGTGCCCACGAGGCGATGAAGCTTTCGGATGAGAATTTCCTTGATTCTCCCTTTCCTGATTCCTAATTTCTTTCGAAATCGCTCGAATCCCTTCACGTCAAACTTCTGGAAACGGATACAAATTGCGACGAATACTCTTCTTGTTTCTGATCTTCACCACCCTTTCTTGCGGGCAGAAAAACTCGCCCAAAGGCGTGGCCGATAAGTTTCTGTTTCGCTATTTTATCGAGCTGAATCAGCGCGGTGCGCTGGAGCTGGCCACAGGGTTGGCCCGACAAAAGCTGCAAAAAGAAATCGAGCTTACGCAGAGCGTCCGCATGCAACCGGACCTGGACCTCAACGCGCAGAAACCGTTCATCGATTACAAGCTGGTGAACACCCAGCAAAGGGATGGGACATCTGCGACGCTCTACTACGATGTCTCCATCGAAACCAAAGCCGGAGGGCATCAAAAGCGAGAAGCCGTGATCAGCGTGGTTCAGGTCGACAACCGCTGGAAAGTCAGCAACTACGATATCTTCAATCGCAATCAACCCAACTAATTTTGAACCAATTTCGAGGGGAGATCATGGACAAACATGTGACGATTTTGGGAGCGCTGTACATGGCATTCAGCGCGATGGGGCTGCTGGGTGCGTTCATCACTTTCATGGCGGTCGCAGGCGGCGGCATGCTCTCCGGGGACATGGAGGCGATGCTGGTCACCACCACGGTCGGCTCTGTGATCGCGTTTTTCTTGCTCTTTGTCTCCATCCCCGGCCTGATCGGAGGGTACGGGTTGCTCAAAAAGTACGGTTGGGCCCGAATCGTGGTGCTCATTCTGGGGTTCATCAACCTCATCAACATCCCCTTTGGCACCATCCTGGGCGTCTACACCCTCTGGGTGCTTCTCAAAGATGAAACGGTGCAGCTCTTTGCCGCCGGCTCCTGAGCGGGCGCGAACACAAGGGTTTCGATGAAGAAAAAGTTTCTGGCAGGGCGACCTATCTCACCGGAGCCCATCGATGCCACCACCTCGTTGGTGGAACTGGTAGACCGGACGTTTCTGGCGTACAACGCGGCCCGGCTGCGAGAGGGGTGCCGGCTGTTCACCGAAAAAATGCTCGCCGCAGATTCCACGGTGGGCATGAGCCTGACCGGTGCGCTCACGCCCGCGGGGCTGGGCATGTCCGCGCTCATTCCGCTCATCGAAAACGGGTTTGTGGACTGGATCGTGAGCACCGGCGCCAATCTCTACCACGACACCCACTTTGCCCTGGGGCTCACCATGCACCAGGGCACGTTCAAAGCCGATGATGTGAAGCTGCGGCAGCGGGGGGTGGTGCGCATCTACGACATCTTCTTCGACTACGAAGTCCTGCTGCAGACCGACGCGTTCTTTCGCCAGGTCATCTCGGCTCCGGAATTCCAGCGCGCCATGAGTACCGCGGAATTTCACTACCTGGTAGGAAGGTATGTACACGAACGGGAGAAGGCGCTGGGGCTGACGCGCAAATCGCTGCTCTCCGCCGCGTACCTGGCGGGGGTGCCGGTTTTCACCTCCTCGCCCGGCGACAGCTCCATCGGCATGAATGTCGCGGCCAAGGCGCTGGAAGGCAACGCGTTGCAGTTGGACGTCGCCGCCGACGTCAACGAGACCGCGGCCATCGTGCTCGATGCCAAGCGCGGCGGGGGCAAGAGTGCGGTGCTGATCCTCGGGGGCGGTTCGCCCAAGAATTTCGTGCTGCAAACCGAACCGCAGATCCAGGAGGTGCTGGGCATCGACGAATCCGGACACGACTACTTTTTGCAATTCACCGACGCACGGGTGGACACCGGCGGGCTTTCCGGAGCCACGCCTTCGGAAGCGGTGAGCTGGGGTAAGGTGGACCCGGAGCGCTTGCCGGACGCGGTGACCTGCTACTGCGACACGACCATCGCGCTGCCCATCCTCACCGCTTACGCTCTGGCCAAGCATCCCTCGCGCAAACTCAGGCGCCTGTATGAGCGGCGGGGAGAGATGGTCGCGTATTTAAAGGAAGCTTCTCGTCGGGCAAGCTCAGAGTCCTGACTTCACCCGGCATAAAATGAGAACATTCGGAGAGCCGGTCTTACGAAACGGGCAGGTTCTCGATCTGCAGGATGGTCACGTCGTCCCAGTTGTGGTTGGGTTTCGTGAACTTGCGCACCGCGTCGGTCACATAGTCCAGAAACTGGCAGCCGGTCTTATCTTGCGCCTCCAGCAGCGTCTGCATGATTACCTCGTCGAAATGGCGTTCCTCCTCGTTTGAGGCCTCACTCAACCCGTCGGTGTAAAGAATCAGCCGGTCGCCCTTGTCCAATTTCAAAGCCAGTTCATCTCCCGGGTTATACAGCTCTTCGTCGGCCACCCCCAGCAAAAGTCCGGTCGCCGGAATGCGCTCTGCATCCTGGCTCTTCGGTTTCAACAGAATAGGGTGAGGAATCCCACCGTTGGCCAACGCCACGGTAGACTTCTTGGGATCGAGCGTTACGATCAGCGCGGCAACGTACAAGCTCTTGGGCAGCACGTTGTAAAGCAGCTTGTTCATGAAGCGCAAGATCTCGCCCGGCGAGGCCTCGGACCCCTTGAAATTGGAAAACGCGGATTTCAACAAGACGGTGATCAGCGCGGCTTGAATGCCGTGTCCGGTCACATCCGCGATGAGGACGCCGATCTGTCCTTTCGCCAGTGGAATGATATCGTAGAAATCGCCGCCGATCTCCAGCGCGGGTTCATATTTCGCATGAATCGAGACACCGTTAATGGACAGACCGTGCGGCAGCAGGCTGCGCTGCACGTTCCGGGCGAGCACCAGCTCTTCGCGCAACTTGACGTTGTCCTGCAGCAGTTTGTCCTTCTCCAGCAGTGCGGTGTCGAGTTCCTGGATTTTTTCCCTCAAGATCTGGCGCAGGTTCTTGTTCTCGATGGCGTTGCGGATCACCAGCTTGAGGCGCTCGTTGTCCCACGGCTTCTCGATGTACTGAAACAGCCCCACCTCGTTGATGGCTTTGATCGCGTTTTCTTTGTCCGCGTAGCCGGTCAACAGAATGCAGAGCACATCCGGATAAAGTTTTTTTGCCGCGGAAAGAAACTGCAATCCGTCCATGTCGGGCATGAGAAAATCGGAGATGATGAGGTCGACGGGCCGCTGCCGCAGCAGCTTCAGGGCCTCGGCGGGGGACTGGAACGCGAAGATTTCGTAATCGGTTTCCAATCGCAGGTAGGTGGACAGCGTCTGGGTGACCATCTCCTCATCGTCGACGATCAAGACCGAAGCGGGTCGCCGGTGCTGTTCGTTGTCGGATGCAGGGGAACTCATCGTGTGCCGCGCTCGGCCAAAACCTGGCCGTCAGGCGGTTGCTCCGTTTTGATGTACAACGTCTGGGTTGGAAACGCGAATTCGATCCCTTCTTCCTCGAAGCGCTTCATGATCTCGAAGTTGATCTCTTCGATGCACTTCAGGTAAGCCTCGTAGTCCAGATGTTTGCACCAGTGCTGCGCCAGAATGTTGAGCGAAAAATCGCCGTAGCTGTTGAAATAGGCGCGGTACTGCTGGGTGGCCGGATGCTCGGCCATGACCTCACGCAGAATCTGCACGCCCCGTTCCAGCTTCTCCCGCGGGGTGTCGTAGGTCACCCCGATGGTAAACACGGTGCGCCGGGTGGGCCGCGCGCTGAGATTCTCCACCTTCGATTTGGCGATCTCGCTGTTGGGCAACGTCACGAGTGTGCCTTCGAAGGTTCGCAGCCGTGTGCTCCGAATCCCGATCTCCTCGATGTTTCCGGTAAAGCCTGCAATGCTCACGGCGTCTCCCACATGAAACGGCTGATCCACAAAAATCGCAATCGCGCCGAAAACGTTCGACAGGGTATCTTGCGCCGCCAGCGCCACCGCCAGTCCGCCAAGCCCCAGTCCGGCCAGCAAACTGGTGATGTTGTACCCCATATTTTGTATAACAAGCAAAATCGTCACAATAATCACAAAAGCTTTCAACGCGCTGCTAAAAACGGGCAAAAGATGGTCGTCCAGGCGGGATTCGGTTCTGGCCACCCGGGGTTTGAGAAATTCCACCAGCGCATCGATCACCTTGAGCAACACATAACATGCGGTGATGGCAAAGAACGCAAGCAGAATGTCGCGCGTGATCTTCCGGGCGGTCTCGGGCATGTTGAAAATCCGCATCGCCAGCCAAAACCCCACCGTCGCCAGGATGAATTTCAACGGATTGCGCGCAAATCCCAGGAGCCGTTCGTACAATTGCGTGCGATTATCGACAATCCGCCGGGCCAGCCGAGATTCCAGCAGCTTGATGGTGGTCAGGTACACCCCGTAGAGACCCACCAGCACCGCCAGGAAGGTCAGGTAATCCGAGACAGGATTCCCCAGCAATTCCCCATTGAGCCACTCTGGTATCAAAGCCGTACCTCGCTCGTTTTCAAACTACGTGTTGGTGGTGAATATGGATGCTTATGTGGCGATGAAACTGCGCGAACAGCAGGTAACGGAATACATCTCCGGAAAATTTTGTGTGAAATTTTAATCATTTCGGCACGAAAAGTCAAGCACTAAATTCCGCTCCGGGTCGGTGACAACCCGCCACGTTTCGGCAAAAATGAGACCGGCTCTGCTCCACGGTCCCTGCGGGCTTCTGCTCACTCGGAATAAAAACGGATCACCCGCTCGATTGCGGCCGCGCACACCGGGTCGAACGGGGCCAGGCTCAACGAAAACATGCGGCAGTCCATCCCCGGACGATAAAGCCCACGGGAGCTGTAGCCGGCGCCCTCGAACGCACCCACCTTGCCATAGTATGGCGACGCCTGCATCGCTTTCACCTGTTCCGCCCGCAGCTTGGCCCATTTTTCGTAGTAGCCCGGTTTGCTGCGGTCCCATGTGGCTCGCACCGCTTCCAGACTGTCGAACTTCGCCTTGGGCCAGGGTGTGGGCAGCGGCGTGTCCGGTGCCACGAAGGCCTTCCATTTCAGATGCTCGGGATCCAGCAGCGCGGTGACGTTCGGCTCCCACGGTTCCACCCCACGCGGATAAAAGTCTTCGTACGACACCGAGCTGGAGTAGTACTCGTCGCCGAGGCCCGCGAAAGAGTGCCCGAATTCGTGGGTGAACATGTACTCCACGTGCCAGTCGAAGTCCGGGTTGGTGACGCCGGTCATGCCGGTGGCGTACAAATTGTAGATGCCGCCTCCACCGTAGCGCTTGCTGTTCACCAGAATGTAGATGAAATCGTAGGGCGCGGCCGACGCGATGTCCCGAATCGCCTTGTTCTCCAGCGTGAGCACGTAACGGGGAGAGTCGAACGAGTTGTAGGAACAGCCCAGCGCGGTGTGCTTCCAAACGTTCTTTCTGGGCTCGTCGATGCCGGAATCTTCGGAAACCACCTCGATGGCGCGAATGTTGAGCCGCTGTGCGTTTTCCTTGAACGGCGAGGTCTGCAGAATCACCCGCTTCCAGTGCTCCGCGTCTTTGCGGAATTTGCCCAGCTCGTCTTTGGTGTAGCCGTCGCCGAGCAGGAGAAAATCCACCCGCTTCTCCGGCGGTCCGGTCTCCAGCAGCGTCAACACCTTAAAGTCGCGCGAGCGCGGCTCTCGATTCACAAATCGAGACGCGGGATCGATCACCGTGGAGAAGATGTCCTGAAAATGCATCCAGCGGTCGCGTTTTGCCAGCACCACCTGCACCGGATGTTTCGGGAACGGCAGCAGCACCGACTCGTGGAAGGTGCGAGCGATTTCATCTTTGGCCTCGCCGGTGGTCTCCCACTCGCCGTAGATGCTGGAAAAGCCGCGCGAAAAGATGAGCTGGTTGCTCTCCACGTCGAAGACGCGCACCAGGTACTTGCCCAGGTTCAGCGTGTCGATGAGCCGGGTACGGCTGCCGGCCCAGGGTCCTTCCTGGTACGCCTGGTCCAGGCTGATGATCTCCCGGGTCGCGGTGCCGGTGTGAAAATAGTCCACCCGAAGCGTCTTGTTCACAAAAAATTGGTCAAACGGAATGGTTTGTGCGCTGAGCACCGAGCAGCTCAGCCAAAAGATGAGTTGTACCAGATACTTCATGCGTCCCTCCATCGATTCTCAATTTCGATATTCCTCACGCACTGGGCGCAAGAGAAGCCGTCGATAAATCTGCCACAGAACTTACTGAAATCATCTGAAAAAGGCAACCGTCGGGCGGACGCGAGAGCGGGCGGCACAAAAAATTGTGACGATTGCTTCACAGCCGTGTCGCGGGGTTTAAGAATTCCATGTAGCATCCGATGTTAAAGACATTGCAAAAACCAGGCAAGGACTATGAAGGGATTGATAAAGGGACTTAAGCTCACAGCGCTGCTCGGACCGTTTCTCTGCATCGTGGCTGCCACCGCCGCTCCCCAGACCGCAGAGCCCGAGAAGCCGCTTTCCGAAATCGAGCGATCGATGGAGGAGAACCTCAACTGGAATCTCCAGAACGCGCTTTCCGCGTACTATCCGGAAACCAAATTTGTGGTCCGGGCCGACGTGGACCTGCAGAAGGTTTACCCGAAGCGCTCGCTCCCCAAGTTGCCCGATGTTCTGCTGAGCAAAGGGGTGCGCAACCTGCCGGGTTTGCCCTACGTGCCCAAACGCAAGACGCCACAACCGCCGCCACCCGACCGCAACCAGGTGCAAGCCACAGGCTACCGGGTAAAACGCATTCGGGTCAGCTTGCTGCTGGACGAAACTCTTCAGGAAGGCGACGCGTCCTTTGTGCGCCGGTTCGTGGGCCTGCTGGCCAATCTCGACCCAAGCCGCGGGGACCAGGTCAAGATCGAACGCCTGGCG
>CAYQOI010000038.1:0-13736 GCA_964419085.1 uncultured Cytophagia bacterium
CATTCGCAGGAGTGACAAATTGATGCTCTTTTCCGACTTTTTGGACAGCCCCGTGCCATTAGCAAACGCTCATTTTCAAAACTCAACCGGACACGAATGGTGTAAAATAATACGTGCTCATTGGGCATCTATAAGCTTCGCCATTTTACTCGTCGTTTCTATGGTCCTTTCAGGCTGCGCCTTCCCTTCTCTTCCGAGTCTTGTGTTGCGAGCCGCACCACAATCGCGGTAAAGTTGTCTCTGGCTCCTTCCTGATAGCATTTTGCTTTCAATCTTTCGCAGATGGACGGTAGGTGATTTCTATTCGGGGCGATGGCATTCAGAATATCCGCATCGCTGTTGTGGATATAGACGCCATCGGTGCAGAGAAGGAAAATATCGTTGTGTTTGAGGATGACCTTTTGAATATCGGGTTTTGCCTCAGGCTCTGCGCCGAGGGCCCTGGTCAGAATGTGGCGTTCCGGGGACTCTTCCTGTTGCGATGTTTCTGCCGCATTGTCTAAGCTTTCCTGTAATCTCGAGTGATCCCGGGTTAACTGCAGAAGGGTCCCGTTGCGATTGACGTAGATGCGACTATCGCCGACGTGACCCAGCACAGCGTGATCCCCACATATTAACATAAGCGCGATGGTTGAAGCCATCAATTTCTGTTTCTTCATGCCCATGACGTACACGGCGTCGTTGCCGATGTTGATCAGCTTCTGTACATAGCCCACACTTCTCGTCTCTGCTGGCCGCGCCTTCATAACCGCTTGTCGAATGGCAGATAAAGCGGATTGGCTGGCGACCTCACCCGCGTGCGCGCCGCCCACCCCGTCGGCTACCGCAAAGACGCGTTCCTTCTCTAAGACCAGGTAGCTGTCCTCATTCACGGAGTAGATAGAGCTCAGTCCCTTATCGCTGATGGCAGCCGTTTGTATCCTCATGTTCATCCTGAAGTGCTCCTGATACCGTTTCTGTGAGAGATTCCCATCAAGAAGCCGATGATGGTCATCGAGATCAAGAATGAAAAACCGCCGCGGCTTATGAACGGCAGCGTGATTCCCGTAAGCGGGATTAGCTTTATTACCCCGCCGATGTTGACGAATACTTGGAGCGCGAGCATGGTTGCGAAACCGAGAGCAAGCAGCCTCTCAAAGATGTTTTCTGTCTGAACCACTACCCTGATGCCGAGAAGAAAGAGCAGAAAATACAGGGAGACGATGATGGCCCCGCCCACTAATCCAAGTTCTTCCGCCAGGGCCGAATAAACGAAGTCCGAGACAACCAGGGGAATATTGGTAGGATAACCCAATCCCAGTCCGGCGCCAGTCCATCCTCCTGCGTGAAGAGCAAAGAATGAATTCATAATCTGATAAACATTATTCCACCAGGTCGCATCATGGGGCAGCGCCCAGATATCCGACCAGATCAAGAACCGTTGCAATACGTGCGCAGGGAGCACACCTTCAAGATGCAAGATAAGCCTGGAGGTGATGACGGTGAGGCCGATACCGGCGAACAGATAGGCATATCTTTTGGTCAAAGCGAAGATCATCACAACGAGGAGACCACCGTACAAAATCACCTGACCGAAATCTTTCAGGAGCACGAACAACAACTGCGGGATCATCCAGATCAGTAAGAACGGACCCCAGGGCACCAACAAGCGTTGCAAAGCTTTGCCTTTGATTTTCGGTGCCTTTCTGGTGAACTCGTCTCGATATTTGGCGAAGAATCCTGCAAGAAAGATAATGAGCGTGATCTTGAAGGCTTCCCACGGCGTCATCTGATAAACAAATCTTCCTCGCGTTTTGACTTCGCTCAAGGCGACGAAAATCACCAAGAGAAAAACGGTCAGGGCGATCCAGAAGAAGGGTTGGGCAAGGGAGTCCATGAATTCATCTTTGGTGGTTTTCCTAATCACATAGACGATAGCAAATAAGGCTGTCAGATAAGAGATAATCAGCCGAGACCAGGCGGGCACGCCGTCAAAAAAATCCTGCAAGAATTGGTTTAGTTTTAGCTTATCCAGTCGGAGGAGCTCCTTGGCTTCCTTCTGAATGGCTTCTATGCTTCTTTCCGGTACAGTCCGCTGCACCGTTGTATCCGATCTTATTGTCTTGGCCGCGATGGTTTCCGCACCCGCGGCACTCAAGGAAGCAGCAGAGTACTGTCGCACTAATGTTTCTTGAAATCCCACGTTGATGGCGGCACTGATACGGTACTGTACGGTAAAGCCAATCCCCGTCAATACGGCAACAACTACGAGAATGGAGAAGTCGCCTTTGTAGTTGCCGCGCAAGATGAAATAGACCCCCAGGAAGGCACACATGAGGAGAACATTCCGTACCAGCACCGTCATGCTCGGATCGTAACCCCTGGCATTACCGGCAATGTAGACCGACAGCATACCCAGTACGCTTATCAAAATGGCGAAGAGCAGACCGGGTAGAGGATTAGTTGCCGTTTGTGCTTTCATGGAAATAACCCAATTCGTACGCCTTCAGGTAGATCTTTTTTGCAATGGGGGCCGCCGCTGCGCCGCCGTAACCTGCGCCTTCGGCCACCACGGCCACAGCGATTTTTGGATGTTCAACCGGAGCGAAGGAGATAAACACTGCGTTATTGACGATAATCGACTCGGTGGTCCCATCCTCATGCTCGATGGTCCGGGTTACCTCGGCGGTACCGGTTTTTCCTGCCACCTCCACTTCCCGCATGCGCATTCTCCAGGCCGTTCCCCCGCGGGCCCAGACCACCTCTCGCATCATGGCCTTGACCTTGTCGGCAGTTTGTTCTGAAATTACTCTTCTCCACACCGCAGGTGGCTCGTTGAGCTCCAATCTCGGTTTCATGAGGATGCCTTTGTTCGCGATTACCGCAGCAGTCAGGGCTAACTGCAGCGGTGTTGCCAGCACCTTTTCCTGGCCGATGCAGGACCAGGCCAGTTCGTGAGCATTTGCCGTTGGTGGGAAAGAACTTTGAGAGGCCGTGATGGCGTTGCGCAATTCTGGCCGCGAAATGTTCCATTGTACCGGTTGATTATACCCGAAACGGTAGGCGATTTCGTGCAGCAGTGAATCTCCTACGGTGACCCCGAGTTTGGCGAAAAACGCGTTGCTGGATTTCACAAGTGCCGTGGTCATGTCCAGATTACCGTGTCCGCGCCAGATGCGGCCTCGTTTGCGGTAACTGGCGCGTTCGTGATCATAGACTCTTTTGCGGTGCACTCCAGGGGGGAGATACCCATTGGGGCCGATGTGCCAAATCGGATTCAATCCTTTCTCGATTGCCGCACAGGCGACAATGGTCTTGAAGGTCGAACCCGGGGGATATCGGCCCTTCAGGGCCCTGTTGTACAGCCGCTGATTTGCTTCGTCCTGCACGATTCGCAGCCAGGCTTCATCCACGGCGACGGAGTCCGGATGGAAGCTGGGGGCACTCACCAAAACAAGGATATCACCTGTGGCCGGTGCCACCGCGACGACTGCTCCTTTCTTGTCCCCAAACGCCTCAAACGCGGTTTTTTGTAGGTCATAATCTATGGTCAAGATCACGTCGTTGCCCATCGGCGTGAGGCGGAAGTACTTGTTATTGATGTGGTTTCTTTTCTCTGCTTCGGTATAGGTTGTCCAACCCATCAGTCTCGCGAAATAGAATTTTTCCAGGCCTGCCTTGCCGCGTTCGACGTCGGAATACCCGATCAAGTGTGAGGCGGCCTCCCCCAAAGGGTAAGAGCGTCGGGGCAACATTCCATCTGTGGCCGGCGAGTATCCCGCCAGGAGTTTCGAATCATCATGGTGCCGATCGTAGATTTTGCCTTTCAGAGTCGTGGCTTCGACAATCCAGGGACGGGGGTCGTGGAGCTTTTGGGTTGCTGAGAAATAGGCGTTGTCGATAAACACCTGCCAGTAACTCTGATAGCCCACCAACGCGAGAAGGCCGAAAATGAAGACCCACACGATCACAGCGATTTCCCGGGCCCGGGCGAAGGTGAGGACGGGGCGCAAGCTTCCTGTGAGGGCGAGCAGTTTACGGAACACGTATATCGCGATTGAAATCAGGATGAAGTACTTGGCTGTGATTAGTACAATGAGCATAAACTATTCAGACGTCAAAGTTAGAACGATTGGGCTGAGTTTGCAAAACTTGATCTGGTCACCGATGTGCAATTCGCGGCTGCCTCTTATCCGTTCTTCTTCACCGCCGATAAACGTGCCGTTGGCGCTCCCTTCATCGACGATGGAGATGCGCAAGCTGGACATGAAATAGAGCGTCGCCTGTCTTTTCGAAATATGGTCAAAAGGCAGATAGATATCGGAGTCCGAAGCTCGACCGATGTGGTAGGTATTACCAGGCTTGATTGCCCATGACAAACCTTCCCCTTTTCCGTGGGTGACTTTCAGATAATAGGTCTGGGGACGCGTTTCTGGGGGGGCTTCCAGGGTGTCGGGTGTAAACCAACACCGTATCTCCGCTTTACGACGCGACACCGTTGCAGACGAGATGATTTGCAGCTTTATCAGCGGTTCCGGCAGCTCATAATCTCTATCGGCCACATATTTTTGGAGACGATCGCGAACCGTAGATTCGATGGTTCTGAGGACGTGGGTGTGTTTGATAAACACTTTGTTGTTGACCAATACGCTAAAATGGTCTGGCGCCAACAACCTTCGCGGGTCGCTTAGATCCAGGTTCCGGTCCAACACATCCACCAGCTCGCGGTACAACCGGTTCGGCTCCAGGGGATCGACAACCCACCAGAAAAGGGCAAAGATGGTTTGTCGAATCTGGTGATCTATTTTATGAATCAGTCTCATTTGCTACTCTCCGTGCGTCAGGCTATAATTCGGAGCGTGTAGTTCATGATCTTCAGCGCGTCACCGGGGAGGATCTTAACTTCCCGTTTCAGATCGAGCTCCTGGCCATTCAAGAGGGTACCGTTGACACCGTTAGGAGTCAGATAAAACTCGTCATCCTTCACCTCGATGGTGGCATGCGCCCTTGAAATCGCGAAATCTTCGGACTTCAACACCACGTCATCTTTGCTGCTTCGACCAATGGAGATGATCGGTTTCGTAATCGCTACCTCCTGGAACTCCTCCCCTGAATCCACTGTGAGTGTGTAAAGCGCGGTCGGTTGCGCTTTTTGTACGACGGTTTTGATCTCATCTTTTGAATCCTCCTCCAGCAGTCCCTCGACAATCGTGGGCTTATAGTCATCTTCTTCAACCGCGGAAGGCTCGGCTGCGAGTTCGCCCTTCATTTCCTGGGCTTCGGCTTCGGATGGCTTTTTCATCCGGAACGTGATCTTAAAGGTGCCTTTTTCCACAGAGGCATCGGTTTCAATGTCGATGATAATGTCTTCTTTGTTCTGTTCCGGATTGATCTTGCGCATTTCGTGGTAGAGCTCTTCTCGGAGTTCATCGCACAACACATCTTCCACTTCTCGTCTCTTCTCTCTGTCCTCTTCGTTGAAGAAGATGGCGTAGTAGTTTGGAATGAGAATGCGTCGGCCGACCACATCGACATTTTCCTTCATCAGTTCTTTGAGTTTCCCGGAAATATTCTTATAGGGAATGCGCACATTCGCGGTGCTTTCAGACTGGCCGTCGTCTAAGACAGATACGCGATGCCAGCCGCGTTTGATTTTGGTTTTAAGACCCATAAAGTCCTCCCATTCTCATTTGCTCCGGTATAGAACCATTCGAACAATATGATTCAACAGGGTATTGGATTGATGAATCACTCATCTTTTGTAAAATTCATTTACATCGATCGGGCACTCCCCCACTCCATCGATTGGATCCGAACGGAAGTCCGCTGAGTCCGGCAATTGCCGGGAAGCATGACGTTTCTATATTCACCCGCTATTCAAACCAAAACGGCAGGGACTGCAAATCCCTGCCGACATCTCACCACTCTTAATGGATTTAAGCGCCTACCGAAACCGTTGCGGTTACCTCAAAGCTCGACTTGTCACCGGTTGCCAGGTTGCCGGTGAATGTGAACCGCCATTCTCCACTTATTCGAATATAAGCGGTATTGGCATTCTGCAAACCGACACTCTCGCCTGCCACCACTGTCGTATTGCCCGCATTGAAGGTGATTTTGTCTCCAGCCGGAGGCGTAATCACAACCTTGACGAGAACCACGTCCTTATCGGGTCTGGCAAAAAACTGAATGCAGTCAGACCCATCATTGCACGTTACTTTTATAGACGCCACGCTAAAAGTGGGTGGGGGCTCTTGGGTGGGAGCAACCGGATTGTTGTCGTTGCTGCTACCGCTGCAACCTATGGCAACAAAACACGCGATTAACGCGCTCGAGAAGAACGTTTTGATACTCATGGCTCGTTCCTCCTTTTGAATTGAGTGGATCAGAGATTTTGAATTGATTGCCTCCCGCCAATCAGGCTTATGTTTACAGCGAAATCCAGGGAAGCAGGTTTTGCTTTTTCATCCTAAGCCTCCGCCACATTGCGATTCGGATGCAATGCGGTAATTCATCTTGAACCATTCTTAGCCAGAGGCTTCAAGAACTTTATAGCTTCATTGAAAAGTGTTGAATTTCCTCTCATACAATCACGCGCAAAATCATCACGAATTGGCTCAAGAGGTCACCATTTTATTGCATTTTTCCTGAACAATCGCCCATTTACACTAGATGCGGGCGATGATACTCAGCAGGTTTGGCATAAAATAACTTTGATTTCAGCGAAGGCCAGTGGAGGAAACGCGAAAGCCATATCTGAGCTATTTTCGCTCGTTTATCAGGAGGTGCACCTTCTCAGCCATTCGGCGATACATTTGCTTGAATCTTTTTGAGGGCCATGTCTCGTATATCAATAGTCAAGGTTTTGCGGTCGCAGACAAGCTTGGCATTGGTTCCAAAACCCGCCGAGGATCGCACAGGAGTTGGTGCAACTAAACGCAGGGCAAGAAATGAGTTTGTCAAGGAACCCATCCCTGGAGCAATTGGCACAGGAGAATCAACTGTTGCGCCGGCAGCGTCATGATTATGAAAAACTCAACAACTTGCTCAAGACGATCTGCTCATCGCTCGATGTGGATGAAATCTTGCAACGTATTATCGAGGCGGCCCTCAACCTGTGTGAGGCCCAGCAGGGCGCGATCATTCTTTTCGATCCGGAAGAAGACCGGTCGGCCAAGACGCTCATTCACAAAGCTGGCTCACAATCTGTTCTACCGGATCATTTTCTAAACACACAACTTGCCGGGTGGGTCGGTAAGCACAAATCCATTCTCCTAAGCGAACAGCTGTCTCAAATCTTTGGAGGTCGAATCTTCAAAGTGAGATACAAACAGATTTCTTCTGTGCTTTCGGTTCCGTTGCTTTTGAAATCCGAGATCCTTGGAGCGATCAATTTGATCTCTTTGCTGGGTCAAAAGCCCCTTGGCGAAAGAGAAGCGCAATTGATGTCTGTATTGGCTTCGCAGTGCGTACATTTCATCAAAAACGCGAGACTCCATCGCCAGCTGTTCAATGAGACCAGTCGTCTGAAAAAACAGCTCAGGGAGAAGTTTGCCTATCACGGGATCATCGGCAACAGTCCCAAGATGCGCGAAGTTTTCACTCTCATCGACAGAATCATCCCCACCGACGGCAGGGTTGTCATTGAAGGGGAAAGTGGAACCGGCAAAGAGCTCATCGCTCGCGCTCTCCATTTTAACGGGCCTCGAAAAGACGCAACATTTGTCGCGGTGGATTGTGGTGCGCTGCCGCCCAATCTTCTTGAAAGCGAGCTGTTCGGTTACGAAAAAGGAGCCTTTACGGGCGCCCTGAAAGACAAGAAAGGCCTGTTTGAAGAAGCGCATCGGGGGACGTTGTTTCTCGATGAGATCGCGAATATACCGCTTGAGACGCAGAGCAAATTGTTGCGAGCGATTCACGAAAGAGAAATCCGGCCGGTGGGAGGAACCAGGACGAGGGCGATAGATGTGCGCCTCATCGTGGCTGCCAGCGAGGAGCTGCAGGCGGCGGTGCAAGGCGGGACGTTCCGAGAAGACCTGTATTATCGACTAAACGTCATCACAGTCAAGCTCCCGCCATTGCGCGAGCGAACAGAAGATATCCCGGTTCTGGCACAGTACTTTCTGGACAAATTTGTTGAACCATACGGCAAGGCTCTCCAACGGGTTGCCCCGGAAACGTTGGCCCGAATGGAGGACCATCACTGGCCCGGAAACGTCAGGGAACTGGAGAATATCGTGGAACGGGCGGTCATACTTGCCGACGAAAACCAGAAGGAGATAACATCCGATCTTCTGCCCTGGGAATCCGTTGCTGTGCCGTGCGGTCCGGCCTCAGAGAGCCCCGCGGACCTCAGTTACCAGACCATCAAGAACCAGAAGGCGTTTTATGAAAAACAGATGTTGCTGGAGGCGCTGCAAAAACGCCGCTGGAATCAATCCGCAACCGCCAGGGATTTGGGCATCCATGAAAGCACCTTGCGTTACAAAATGCAGAAATTGAAAATAAGACGGACCGGACAGACTTAGAAGGCGAGATCACCTGATGTTAGGTTTTCCTAATGGAGAACCTCCTCTCCTGACCCGAAATTCGTGAGGTTTAGGCGAGTCTTCTCGTGAAGTTCCACCGAATTGCTTGACGTAACGCTTGACCTCGATTCTGTCGCCAACCCAAGCAAGTTGTTGTTATTAATAAACCTAATCCACATTCCACGCGTCCTGCAAATCTTTGGCACGCTTTTGGTTGTATCCTCATGCGGAAATGAGTGAACGGCTCTCACGAAATTGCCGTCAATGGTGTTCATGAAGAAGAGGAGATGTGAATGATGAAGAGATTATGTGCAATTCTCAGCGCCGTGTTGCTGGGCGCAGGCCAGTTAGCTCTGGCGGGGGATGATCCACGATCGAAAAGGTCTGCACACTGGGAAGCGTTCAGCAAGAATCTGGTTGAAAACTTTCAAGTGTCCAATGAGGGGTTGCATTTGTCAACCATGCAGCGCATCATTCAGTATGCGGACAGCGTGGACGTCGATGAAGCCGTGTTCCATGTCGTGCGGTACTACCGCGACCATAAAGACCTGAAGGTTCGGCAGCTTGCTCTCACCACGCTGTACAAAATACGCAACCAGTGGTCCCTGGGTTTTCTGCGCAGAGCCATTCGGTTTGAAGAATCCCCGGTTCTGAAACAACAGATATGCGCCATCTTGAAAGCGTGCGGGGAGACCATAGAAAGAATGGTTGTGACGAACAGCGGGGCGACTACAGGAGTCCCCCTCGCCGAGTGAACTCAACGACCTAAGATGGCTTCATTATTACTTCCCGATGCCCCGGACTGAATGCAGTGCGGGGCTTTTTTCTGCCGTGTAGTGTGAAAAATGTAAGCCAGCCTACTCACAGAAATCGAAGTCGCGCGAACGTGGGCGAAAGCGCGTTAACTCCACCCGCCGGTTTTTGGCCCGGCCCTGCAAGGTGGCGTTGTCGTATCGTGGTTTGAGGTGTCCGTAACCTACGGAGATGAGATTCTCCGGGGGGAGACCCAGACCGATCAGGAAGGAGCGCACGCTGTCCGCCCGCGCCTGCGAAAGCTTCAGATTGGCGCAGTACTGCTGCTGGAGTCTCGCGGGCGGCACGGGCTCCAGACTGGCGTGCCCGGCGATCTCGAACTTGATTCCAGGGCGTCGCTTTAGCGACTCCGCCACGCGTGTCAAGGCTGACTTGGATTGTGGCGTAAGGTCTGCGCTTCGAAAGGCAAATTGAATCTGTGTCGCGTAGGCGGTGGTGGAGTCGATGTTGTTGGCAGCGTAAAAATCCCCTTTCGCCTCCAGCCTGGCCGTATTCACCAACGCACTGAATTGGTCTGGGGGACGGCTTCGCACTTTGGCTTTGAAAGTGAGGTGCGCCGTCGTGTTGGCGGCCAGGGAATCCAGATGCCACACCACTTCGCCTTTGTCATTAGAGACAGGCGGAACGCTGAATTCCACCGGTCGCAGCCATTCCGGCAAGAGGTCGGTGAGCACGATGTCCTGGGCTAAGCCCGGACCATGGTTGTAGATGGTGATGTGGTAGGTGAGGGTGTCCCCCCTCTGGATGATGAATTCGTCCGCGAATTGTTCGACCCCGATGTCATATGTGTTTGAAAGGGGCAGCGTATCTTCGTCCCAGTTGTTGGTTTCGTCGCTTTCCGCGATGAGATTCGCGGGGTCGATCACCGCAAACAGATACGGACGTTTGCTGTCCAGCACAACCTGGTGAATGTGCGACTGTCCAGGCTCCAGCCGGTCCACCGTAAACTTCTGCACCAGCCGCAGCAGACTCGATGGCCCGTGGCCGTTTCGAGCGCTCAGCGAGCTGGTGCGAAACATCCCCAGACTCAACAGGCGCCTGAACTCGGGTTGGGGGACATCTGAGTCGTACAGCACGATTTGCACGTTTTCCGCCGCAGCGTTACCCGAATTGGTGTAGGTGAGCGTGGCTTCGTGAACCAGCGCGGGCGGACGACGATCCTCCAACAGCCTGATCTCCACTCTCCTGTTGCGCGCCCAGGCTTCTCGGGTGGGCCGTGGGTCCACGGGCTTGGACTCCCCGTAGCCCACAACTCTCAAGATGCTTTTTCTCACGCCGTGACTTACCAGATAATCAAAAACGCTTTGGGCCCGTTCCTGCGACAGGCGCAGATTGTACCGTTTGCGGTGGCGCAGCGGGCCGGGACCCGTCATGTCGGTGTGACCAGCGATCTCAAAGACCACATCGGACAACGGGCTGAGCAAAGCCACCCAGGTTTGCAGCACGCGTTTCGAGGCCTGATCTACACGAAAGCTGTCCGGAACGAACCGGATGGGCTCCAGGTCCACGGAAAGGGCGTCTGGCCGCCGCGTCACGACCGCTCTTTGCATAGAGATGGTGAGGTCGGGTTTGTGTTCGGTGAAGAGCGGCGCAACGCTGAATCGGGAAACGGCGTTGTCTTTGCCTCCGGCAAAGCGCACGTGGTGGTTACGGTCGTAGGCCATCACGCTCCAGAAGTAGGTGCCTGCTGCCAGCGGCTTGGGGAGTCGCACGGCAACGAGGTCATGTCGGGTTTCTACGCTGGAAATGGCGATTGTGCCGAGCCTGAGGCTGTCTTCTACGCTGCTGTTTTCCCCTTTGCCCAAAAGCAGCAAGGAAACCGCCGGGTGGCCGTCAGGCATCGAGGTCTGGGGGTCGAGGCGTGCGAAGAGGTCTTGCTTGTGTCGGTCGATATCCGCCACCCACCGCGCCAGCCCAAGGCTGTCTTCGGCGGCCAGAAGCAGCACGTAGTTCACTTCGTCGTACAGGTCCGGGTCGCGACTCGCATGCCAGCTCAGGGCCACCGTATCAGCCACGCTAAACGTTTTTCTGGCCGGCGCTGCGATGGTAAAGTGCTCCGGGCGAATGGTTTTGTGGCTGACGCTTCCCCGATACACCGGAGAAAACAGCGCGTCGCTTCCCACCACCGCGAGGTCGAAACGCAAGGCTGAGTTGCGGGGGGCAACGTTCTTGAGCGACGTGGCCATGTAATCGTCCAGCCGGATGCTGACGCCAAAGGAAAACTTGCTGAGCAGCGTTTCGTTGAAGTTGTAGCCGCCCCGGACGTCCATGAAGCGGCCCAGGCCGCGATTGAACGGACTGAGGAGGTTCTTGACCTCGGTGCCGAAGCTGAGCCGGTTGTCTCCGTCCCGCACGTCGCGGTAATCCAGGGCAAGTTGCACCTGCAAGCCGTCGTGGGTGCCGAGATTGAGGGCGACCCCGGCCCCGTAGGCTGTGGGCAGCGGCGTCGTGGTGTTGACAAATTTCAGCCCGCGGCCCAACTGCGTCACCGAGACGCCCGCGGAGAGAATGCCGTAATCGAAAAGTCCCCGACCCGAACGGCTTAAGCGAAAGCGTGGGGTGCGGTAGAGCAAACCGAGGTCATAGACGAGGCTTTTGGCGCTGAACTGCGCCAACTCGGTGCGAAAGTACTTGAGATTCACCCCGAACGCGAGGTTCTTCGAAATCGGTTTGAGCCGGCTGCCGAGGCTCAGGCTCAGCAGGATGTCTCTGGCCGAAGCGGAAGGCGCGTTGCCGCGGGAGCTATCGAATTGTCGGACGCCCTGGTACTGAACGCCGAGGCCGAGGTTCAAGCGGTCGCTCCAGGGCGTGCGCAGCCGGAGCTGTCGGTTGTAAACCACCGACGCCTGGAAGATGTCTGCGATCCATTCGGTGTAGCTGGCAGCCCATTGCCACTCGCGCAGCAACCCGATGGCGCCGGGATTGGCGTACAGCGCATAGCTTTCATCCAGCGCGCCGGTGAGACTGCTGCCCAACCCTTGTTGCCGCGCGCCCGGCAGGACTTTGAGGAAAGCCGAGCCGGACTGCACCTGGGCCCACGCACCGTGGCTCAGCGCGCTCAGAAGGAGGACCGCAAGGATGTGCCGAAACGACGTTGTCTTCGCGTGGATCTTACCGCTCATCTCACCACGATGACTTTGGTCCAGCAGATCAAGTTTCCCGCCCGTAGCGTGATGAGATAGACGCCGCTGCCCACCTCTTTGCCGTCTTGATTGCGACCGTCCCAGGCGTACGTGTGCGTTCCGGCCGAAAAATCGGTTTTTGCGAGATCGCTCACGTGTTCTCCGCTCACATCGTAGAGGTCCAGCCGCACAAAGCGATCGCTGCCGATTTCGAAATTGATTTTCAGCGGCGTCCCCCGCTCCGGGAGAAACACGTTTCGGTCCAGATAGAGACAGTCGTCGGACGGCAAGACCACCACCACCGCTTCGTCGGAGTTGTTTGCTCGGTTTACGTCGAAGGCTGCCTCCACCGTGCCCCGGGCCATCAGGTGGAACGGCGTAAACGGGATATCTCTGGCCGCACGCCCGGAATAGGCTACCTGAAACGTCTCGCCCACCGCCAGAGAGTCGAGGTGCCAACTCAGCGTGTCGCCGGTTGTCTGCCGCGGGTCGATGTTGAAATCGAAGGCGGCTGCGTGCTCCGGCAAGATGTCGCGCACCTGCACGTCGAACGCGGTGTCAGGCCCGCGATTCTCCACCTTGAGCCTGGCTGAAAACTGACCTTGCTTCGGAATGCTGTCGGGTGTGGCGGTCTGGACCAGAACGAGGTCGTAACGCCTCGGAATCACTTTCACAACCGCCACCGCGGAATTGTTGCTGCCATCGGTGTCGAAATCGGTCTGCGCCAGGCCGCGGTTCACCAGGTCGGTGGGGAGAGACGGGGGTGGCTGGGTGACGCGTGCCTGGAAGCTCACCTGAAAGGCGGCGCCCACTGCCAGGGAGTCCAGGTGCCAGCGCAGAGTGTCACCGGCGGTTTGGTCCGGCAGTGAGTCGAACCCGAAGGCGGTGACGCCCGGGGGCAGGAAATCGCTCAGGGTGACATCGAATGCGGTGTTGGGACCCTGGTTGGTCACGGTCAACGCAAAGGCGAACGGCTCTTCCTTGAGGACGCTATCCGGGCTGGCGGTCTTTGTGACGACGAGGTCCGCCCGCCGCGGGATGACCTTGACCACCGCGCTGGCGGAGTTGTCTGAGTCGTCGACTTCCGAGGCGGTCTGCACCTCTGCTCGGTTCACCAGGTCCGCAGGCAGAGTTGGGGGCGCCTGGGTGACGCGTGCCTGGAAGGTCACCTGAAAGGCGGCGCCCACTGCCAGGGAGTCCAGGTGCCAGCGCAGGGTGTCGCCGGCGGTTTGGTCCGGCGGCGAGTCGAACCCGAAGGCGGTGACGCCCGGGGGCAGGAAATCGCTCAGGGTGACAT
>CAYQOI010000039.1:0-13696 GCA_964419085.1 uncultured Cytophagia bacterium
GCCTGCCCATAAAAATGGAAAGAGAGGCGATTATTTGCCAGTTGCCCAAACGTCACCTGTGCGGTCTGGTAAAGACGCAGATGATTCTGCGACAAAGCGTCCGTCAAATTGCGTTCCCACGAGTAAAAGGATGTGGAAAAGCGGCCATTAAAAGACTGCCCGAAAACGGTCAGTGGAAACAAAACGAACAGCGTAATTGCGAATCGGTGCTTCATGAGTCTACCTTTGGGTCTTGACCAGGTGGTGAAAATCGTCTCCGCTCCCTCCAGCTTTTCGTGGAGAGGAGCGGAGACTCAGGAGGCCACCACTTCAGGCATTTTACGTAAGGCAAATTCTGAATCCCAGATTTGCCCGAATTCTCCATTTCCAGATTCTGCGACATCGGTTTCAGGCTCTCAAAGCTGTGCCGTCCCATCGTGACAGTCGCTGCAGCTCGTTTCCCGCCACTCTTCGTCGATATCCACCGGATGCTTGAACTCCAGCCCCTCAGGGCTGATAAACTGGCTGTCTGTCCCCTGTCCTTGTGCGATGATCACATGGCAGCTCGTACAATCGTTGGAGATTACCTTGCCGTCTTTGCTGACGAATTGGCCGTTGTGGCAGCGGTAGCAGCCCGGGCTGCGGAAGTGGCCGATGTTGTCGGGATAGACATCCCAACGCGCGCCCATTTCCGGAAAAAAATTGCGGCGGTAGATCTCCTGGACACTCGCCACCATCTGATCGATCTCGGCCTTTTTTGAGGCAAAGACTTCCGGATATCCTTCTTCATATTCCTGTCGGATGTGCTCTGCGATGGCCACCAGAGCGGAATCCGTAGAAGTGTACTCGCCGATGAGCGCTTCGACCGCGATGCGCTTGGCCTCGGGCAACCGCGGGTCGATGGCGCCCGAAGCCAGGGCCTGATTGACCGCACGGCTGGGCGACAAGATGATGTGCGTGGGACGGTTGTGGCAGTCGATGCAATCCATTCGCCGGATTTCGTACTTGCCGAAATCCTCCGGGTCGATGGGATTGTCTTGATTGACATATTCCCTGACCTTTCCCTGATGATCTTTGACCCGGACCCAGGCGATCTCCTGACGTTTTTCATCTGTGGCGATGTAGTCGATCTCGTTGGCGATGTTCATGTGCCAGTGAATCCCTTCCGCGACGCCCGCCTCCTTGCTCCCACCGCCGGTCTTGATCAGCAGACGGATGGTCCATCTGCTGTTTTGTTCATCCGGCAGAAAGTGGTCAAACTGCTTCTCCTGCCACCCATGAAACTTCTCCGGCCAGTGGCACTGCTCGCAGGTCTCGCGCGCCGGCCGCAGATTCTCGATGGGCGTGGGAATGGGCCGCGGATACCGGTTGAAAATCGTGGCGTACACCTGGTACGCGCCGGAAAGCTTGGAGCGGGCATACCACCCGGCCCCGGGGCCCACATGGCACTGCACACAGGTAACCCGTGCATGAGGCGAGTTTTGATAGGCGGTAAACTCCGGTTTCATCACCGTGTGACAGAGCTGTCCGCAAAAGGTCACCGACTCGGTGAACTCGTACGCCCGGTAGCTCCCCACTGCCGTGCCCAACAAAAAGACCACCGAACCGCCCAGAAAGATGGCCGTCGCCAGCCGGTGAGATGGCTTGGCCAGATCGAGATAGAACGACCGGGGCTGACCGCCGGGTCGAAGCCGGAGGCGCCTGTTATGTTCCACCTTCATCCCGATAGGGATGAGCACCAGACCAAAAACCAGAATCGCCGGCAGAATGATAAATGCGATGACACCGAGGTAGGGAGAGGTCCCGCGTGCGAAAATGTCCAGCAGCAGCAAGAACAAAACGATGCCGAAACTCACCATCGCGGTGATGCCGCCGAACATGCTGATGGGATTGTAAAACAGACTCGGCAGCTTCCGATTCATACCCGTCCTTTCCCTACTTTCATCTTTCATGTGACGCACTCACGCTTTTGCCGGCGGGCGACTGAGCCAACTGCATTCCGGAACTCAACTCGTCTTTTTGGGCACCGGATGGGCGATTTTCGCAGACATTTCCTTGAAGTTGAAGGTCTTGAACGTCGGACTTTCCTCGTTGTGGCATTTGACACAAACTTTTTCGTCCGGAATAACGAGTCCATATTTCTCTCCCTGGACCTTGCCCGCAAAGATGTCTTTCATCACTTTCCTTTTGCGGTAGGCTGATCCCGGGCCATGGCAGGCCTCACAGCTCACGCCTTCCTCCTCAGTGAGTTTGGGGCCTTTCAGCTTGGCATCCACGCCAAATGCAGTCACATGACATTTCACGCATTTCTCAGACTTTGATGGGTCATCGATGCCGCGTTTTTTCGCGATCACCAGCGCCTTTTCGCTTTTGAGCGTGGCGAATGCTTTGGCATGCGGGCTGGCCTTCCAGACCTTGTACTGTGCACCACTCTTTTTCGTCAGGTGGCACGCCTTGCAGGTGGCAACCCCACCGTACTTGAACGCGGCTTTGCTCTGGGCCTGTGCGGTGCCCACCGCAAAAACCAATGTGAGAACGACCATCGAGAAAAAGCTGTTCATCTTTGTCATTTTTCGATCTCCCCGAATTTTGGTTTTAAAACATGGGAAATTCCTGACTGAACACGTTTATTTTGCCATTGACATGCTTGCCTTTATCCACGATGTTACCTTCGCCATCCACCACCGAAGCGTGGCAGTTGTGACAATCGGTTATCTCGAACGGCTGGTGTCCTTCAGGCGGCAGGGCGTGGCAACTTCCGCACGTCACCGTCGACGGGTCCGTCCATACAGGCTCGGCGGCCTCTCCCCGCATGGTCTCAGCGATAAACAGGGTGGGGAAATTTGCCTCCGATTTCTGCAACTCCCAGTTGCCGTGACAGTACGTGTCGGTGCACGTTCGAGGGTCCTCTTGCCACTGCGGCGTCACTTGATTTAACACCGCGAGGCCGCCGAACACCAACTCGGCTTCATCATCGCCATCGATATGAGTCGGCGCCGAGAAAGCCGCAGGAACGACATGGCAGCTCTCGCACTCAACCCCGTCCGAGAATTCCTCCCCTTCCAGGTGCGCAGTATGCGCCCCGACACCTTCCGCAGAGGGATCAACGTTGTCTTCCAGATCTTTGGGCGGTGCACCGGTGGGGTTGTCCACGCCGCCGTGACAAACCACACAATCCTCGGGCGTGGCCGGATGACACGTCAGGCACGAGCTGTTGGCAATCCCGCCTGTGTAGTCAGCACCGTGACACTGCTGGCAGTTTTGCAAGTCCCAACCCGTGCTTCGAATAAACTTGCCATGGAATGAACTCGATGTTTCCACCGTCCATCCCTCGGGATGGACCTCCAGCGCGGCCGCGGGATTCGTCGGCGCCGGGCTGCGCAGGTCACTGCAGCCCACAACCGCACCGATGAGGAGGATGGACAACATCAAATAGGTCGGGGGAGTCTTTGTGTTCATTTCCGAACTCTCATCTCATCAAAAAGTTATTTTGTGTTCGCCAAACCGAATAGATCTAAGGCGATAACCCACAAAATGCGTCTCCTCGGAATCGGGTTTGATTTCACGTTGGAGCCAAACTCATTCAATTCCTGTGCCAGACGCGCATCCGTCGCCATTGCCCGACTTTCAACTAGTTAACTTCATCATAAACAGTCATTTTTGCCATCCATATAGAGCGCGCCGCCACAAAAGAAAGCCCCACCGCTTCCTACTTCTGGGAAAAACTCCTCTACACCTTCCTAAGTTTGCGAAAGCTGTCTTCGGCGCCTGGCGTAGAGAAAAGACAGGGCCAGCACCACCGTCCCGACCAACAGAAGCAACAGAATGCGAAACTCTGCGCTGATGTGTGCCAGGTCGCGGACAAACACGTGAATGATCACCGCAAAGACCGTCAGGATGCCCATCCAGCGGTATTTGAAATTGTGCAACAGCAGACTCATCGCAAAATAAAAGATAGCCGCCGCAAGCCATGTGAGGCTCACAAACTTTTCCGGAACGGCTTGTGCAAATCCGTAGAGCACGATGACAAAAGCCAGAACCAGGTAGCCGTTGCGAAAAAGCTCGGTCCTGAGATCGAGTCTCCGCTTCTGCCAATTCAGAACCCTTGCGCTGGCCAGCCCGACCACCGCGTAGCTCAGATTCACCCAACCGTGTGAGGGCACGAAAGGCAAATAGGCGATGAAGATACTCAAAAAGATGAGGAAATTGACCACCACGATGATACGGTTACGAAACCAGATGGCGGTGGAAAGGACCAAAAGACTCTGCCAGCCCAACCAGACAAAGCTCCCTGGAATCGGAAATCGGATCAGAATAGCGCTGCTCAACGCCAAATAGCCAAAGCAGGCGTAAACCGCGGTGCCGTAGCGGCTTTGCCGCACCAGCCAGTTCACCACCGCAAGCAGGAGGAAGAAGGCCGCGACCGCAAGACTCACCTCGGCTGCCCGAGGCCGAAAATAAGTCAACACCAACAGCGCGTTCAACACAACAAACCCGCCGCTGTGGATGAGCGTCAAGACCGCTTCCCAAAACTCGCTGTAATCGCTGCGGTGCCGCAGCAGATTGACCGTGGCAAAAACCGCCGCAAATGCAAACACGTAGGCAAGACTGTTGTGATGCGTAGGCAAGGCCTGGACAGGTTTGCCCATGACAGGATTGTTCAACAACCAGAGCAGGTAAGTCCCGTATGCCAGGATTATGCTGAATAAGGCTGACTGCACCCACCGAAAGCGGTAGAACATCCACACCGAAACCACCGAAGTCACGACAATGAATGCCAGGGAGAAGTGTACCGTGTCCGCGAACAGTGCCGTCGCGTAACCCAGGAGAAGAGTCATCCCGCCCAGGAGTTGGCTCCGGCGCCGCGCGGCAGAATAGAGCAGAACGCCCAGCGCCAGGACCAGCGCCACGACGCCGGCCGTCTTCCCGGCCAAGACCGGGGTCGCATTGAAAAAATGCAGTCGTAACGTGGCCAGGTACAGGAGAAACAATCCTCCCCCAAACAACACTCTGGAGAGATGAGCGTACTTACCTCGCCAGTAGCGGGCCAGTCCCAAGATGGCCGTAACGCTGGCGTAGCCCACCAGGCTTTTCACAACCGGCGAGAGCGTGTGAAAAGGATAACAGATAAGAAATGCAACACCCAGCAGAAGCAGAAGACTGCCCATTTGCGCCAGCCAGAATTCGCCGATCTTCAGCTCGAGATGTTCCCCGCGCAGTCCACCCTGCGTATCGACCTCTTCGGGTTTCGCTGCCTCGCTCTCCGGCGTAGTGACCTCTCCCCGCACCCCCACTTCGAGTCGGCTCAACCTGGCTTCCAGGGCATCGAGCCGGGCCAGGATCGTGGCAATTTGCTTTTCCACATCCATCTCACCAAACGCCGCCTGGCACCTGTCAGCTCAAATCCTTCAACGGGTGTTCCTGGTCCACGACTTTTATCTTGAGGTACAGACCGGCCGCCAGGATCAGAATGAACACCACGGAAAAAGCCAGCCCACGACGTCGAAAACTCAGTTCGGCCAGCGCAGCCTGACCCATTTCGAGGGCCTGCTCGGCCAAAGTCATTCCCTTGCCGGCGGTTGACTTCGTCTGTTCGTCAGAGAGGCTGTGAATGATGGTTCGCGTTTTGATCAGCGCGTCTCTCGCGTCTTTGATATGAAACTTTGCTTCGCTGACCTCCATGCCGGCACGCTCCGCTCGCGTCACCAAACTGTCGGCCACCGAGATTTTCTTTTTGAGCCGCTCGATTTGCTCGCTCATCACCGCCGCCACCTGGTAGCCGCGCGAATCCTCCTCGTGGCACTCCACACAGACGCTTTGCTCCCCGATTCCCAGCATGTCGTCGTGCGGTGGTTGGACGTCGTGATTGCCGTGACAGGTCTCACACTCCGGCAAATCGAGCTCCTCGAACGCGGCGCGATGCGGACTCTTCAGGAACAGCTCGCTGTTGTTCAAATGGCACTGGCCACAGATGTAGGCGATGGACGGCGCGCCGGGCGGCGTGGCACCGTGGTTACCGTGGCAGTCGTTACAGGCTGGTGCGGCCGTGTCCCCTTTCTTCAGCAAGGCCACGCCGTGCACGCTCTGACGATACTGCGCAACCTGATCGGTGGGAATGCCAAAATCCTTCATGTAGTCCGGGTCGGCATGGCACTTCCCGCACGTTTGGGGAATGTTCAAAGGATAAACTGAGGAACGGGAATCTCGGGCATCGCGGATGCCGTGCACACCGTGGCAATCGACACAGGTGGCGACGCGCGTCTCTCCCTTAGCCAGGAGCTTGCCGTGTACACTCGTCTTGTAACGGTCGTACTGGTCAGTGGCGACGCGCGGGTTGAAACGCCGCATGTAGTTGGGGTCGCTGTGGCAGCGGGCGCAGAATTGTGGAATCTGGTTCCGGCTGGGCGCACCGATGTAGCCTTTCGCGGGATCCATGGCCAGGTCCGGGTCCTCGAAACCCACCGTAGGGTCGCCGCCGTGGCAGTCGGCACAGGAGAGCCCCTGTCTGGCGTGGACATCATGCTTCATCCCCTCTACCGGCACCGCGAGCTCTTCGCCCGCCTCAAGGTGGCACACCACACAACTGCTCTTGCCCCCGGCCTTGGCCGATTCCTGCCCGAAGGCCGGAACTCCCTGGCCCAACAGCCACAAAACACAGACACTCAATGCAATCGAACGCATGGGCTTACCCTCTTGAGATTCTCCGCACCGGCGTGTTTTCTTCCGTCAAGTTCACCTGAGCATGTTCCTAAAAAGTCTGCGGGACGGTGTATGAAATGATCGTCATCGCGAGGATGTACAACAAGGCGGCGACGCCCAGATAGCTGAACGCCTTGCTCACCTGACCCAACCGGGCTTTGCGGTCCAGGAACGGAACCAGCACAAACAACACGCCGATGACCCCAAACGCGATCACGCCGAGCACCTCGCCATCCAGCACAAGGACCTTTGCCGGAATAAATTTCAGCGTCTGGAACATAAAAACAAAGTACCACTCCGGCCGGATGCCCACCGGCGCCGGGGCAAACGGGTCGGCTTTCACCCCCAACTCCCATGGAAAGAGCGCGGCGATGGTGGCCAGCACCCCCAACGCCAGCACCCAACCCAGGAGGTCGCGCAGCAGAAAATTCGGGAAGAACGGCATCCCTTTGAGCCGCGCCCGCTGCTGCTCGAGCCGCGGCGGAATGCTCATCCCCTGTTTTTGAACGACCCATAGATGAAAGGTAAGCAGGAAGGTGGCAACCATGGGCAGTACGGCCACGTGAAAGCCAAAAAATCGGGTCAGCGTGGCCCCGGTGACCTCTTCGCCCCCGCGCAGAAACTGCAGCAGAAAGTGCCCCACCACCGGCACCACGGCCACGATTTCGGTACCTACTTTTGTGGCGAAGAAGGCCAGTTCATTCCACGGCAGCAGATAGCCTGAAAAACCGAAACCCAGCGCCAGAAGCAGCAGAATCGCGCCGCTCACCCAGGTGAGTTCGCGCGGCTTGCGGTAGGCCTTCATGAAAAACGTGCTGAACATGTGTACGAACGCTGCGGCGATCATCAAATTGGCCGACCAACTGTGGATGGAGCGGATCAGCCAGCCGAAACGCACCTCGGTCATGATAAACTGCACGCTTTCGAATGCGGACTCGGCAGTGGGTCGGTAGTAAAGCAGAAGCAAGATGCCGGTGACCACCTGAATAAAGAAGAAGAACAGTGTGATGCCGCCAAAATAGTACCAGAGCGTGTGGCGGTGAAGCGGAACGACCTTCTCCTGCACCAGATGCTCCAACCCGGAGAGGTCGTACCGTTCATGGATCCACACGAGCAACCGGCGCCCGATTTTGTGGTTTCCAGATGTTTCCACCTCGCGATCTTGTTCTTTCAGGATTTCACCCATGGCTTCTTCCGATGACCTAACCCACCCGTTTACGCACGCTTGGACACAACGATATCCTCGCCGCGAATATCGACCTTATAGGCTTCCAGGGGGCGAGGGGGCGGCCCCGCGATGTTCTTCCCGGTAAGGTCGAAATGGCCGTTGTGACATGCGCACCAGATATGTTTAAAATCCTTGCGGTACTGCACCGTACACTGTAAGTGCGTGCAGATTGCGGAAAATGCAACATATTCACCGGTGGTCTTGTGAACCAGGATGCCTGGCTTGCTGCCAAATCGAAAGACCTTGCCGCTGTTGGGTGGCAGCTCGCCCACCTTCGCTGCCACCACGCTGTTCTGCACCGCCTCGCGTACTTTCGGCGGAATGACGAAATTGACGATGGGAACGAGGATGGAACCCAAGGTGGTGATCAACCCGCCGCCCAGCAGCAAACCGACCAGCTTCCGCCGGCGCTCCCCGCCTTTGCTCCCGCGTTCGGCCTTCGATGGGCCACCCCGCCTCTCGGATTTACGGCTCATGATACCCCTCTGCGCTGTCAGACGATTTGAGGCGCGACTCCGGCAACCACTTAATCCGTGCTGTGTTGCCTGCGCATCTCGTCAGCCATGGTCTTGATCTCGGTCAAATCGCGTTTCATCTCGCTCCAGCCGTACCACAAGGCATAGTCGGGATTCATGTGGAACGTGCCCTGAAACGCGCGCATTCTGTGCTCCAGGTGCATCACAAACAGTTTTTGTTCGATGGGAGTGGGTGCATCATGAAACGTGAGCAGGTCCGGAAATGCGTACGCGTAGTTCTCCGGCTTTTTCAGGATTCCATCCTTGTACAGACCGGCCACCACACGAATGGCCTCGGCCAACAAATGGTCAGCTTCCTTGATCATCTCGTCCCCCTTTGCCAATTCCGCGCGGGCGAAGTTCTCGGAATGGCACTGGCTGCAAGCTTTCAGCATCTGGTCGCGCTCTTTCTGCCAGTCCTCCTGGGTGAGCCGGGCAACATCGGCCTGTTTAACCACGTCGAGTCGTCCGGTGGGCTTGCCGTCGGGGCCCAAGACACCCAACGCTTGTAAAATGGTCACCCGGTCGGCTTTCCACTGCTCGTCATCGGGCAGAGGGAGTCGCACCGCCAGAAAGCCCCAGGCGGTTTTCACCGCATGGTTCCCTTCCTGCATATGACAGGTCTGGCAGGTGGGGGCGGCTGCTTCGGGGGGGAGCACTTTGCTTTGCTTGAGCAGGTAGCGCACGCCATGCTTGGACGCCGAGTACATCTCCCACTGGGGATGGTCGAAACCCATGTGACACGTCTGGCAGGCCTGTGGCTGTCGGGCTTCCTCCACCGAGAACGTGTGGCGCGTGTGACAGGCATCACACGAAGCGACGCCGAATCCTGGTCCGGTCTTTTTCAACTCTTTGATCTCTTCCTCGCTTTTAAGACCGATCTTATGACACCCCCCACACCCTTTCATCCCGGAGGTAAGCGCCATGGGTAACCAATGCGTGGTAGGCATGGCTTTCATCGCAGCCCAGGCAAACGCATGTTTTCCTTGCTTGAACTGTTCCAGGCGTTCCTCGTGACAGGTACCGCAGGTTTCGGGAGTGGGGATTTCAACCTTGGCCACATCCTCAGCCGAGGTATGCGCATCGCCGTGACACACCGCACAGGTCACCTCATTTTGGCTGTGTTTGCTGAGCCGCCAGTCACTGACGATGTTGGGGGTGACTTTCTTGTGGCATTCCACACATTGCTGCCCCCAAAGTGCGCAGGGCAACAAGGCGAGACAGAGCGCAGCCACAATTCCACTCCAGGTCTTCATAATCCTCCTCCTTTTCTGAGTGAAACTGGTTGCCTGCCGTGACGTCGGGACTATGTCCGACGGCTGAGCAGGACTTGCTTTATCGATTCCGTCGACACGGGCTTGACCCCATAATAGGCCACGCCCTGCTGCAAGATTCTCCCGCCGAGTTCGGTGGAAGGGTCATCCGAGAGCACGATCAATTTCACCTTTGGCCGGATCTTCTTGATGATTTTGACGATCTTTTCCCCGTTTCCGTTGGAGATCTCCAGGTCGTAGATAATGGCATCGTAGTCATGCTCCAAAATTTCCAGCAACAAATCCGCATGCGCGTGTATCCATTTGATTTTGAACCCAGGCCGCAGGTCTCGACGCAGCGCTGCTCGCAGCTCTTCATGTCGACTTGCAAGCAATATCTTTCGTTCCAACTCGTTCTCTCCTTCATCGCCAACAGCCGGCAAGCGCAACCGTGCGGCTCAGGTTACCGGCAAAACATACAATGAGGGCCGACTCGCCTGCCGGCCCTCATCGATGGTTCCCCCCCACTCGAATGAAGTCGAGAAACTGCTACTTCGCCAGAACCATCTTCCTAACCTTGGTGAATCCGTTCACTTTCAACCGGTACAGATAGATTCCAGAGGAAAGCTGTGAGCCGTCGAACGGAATCTCGTAGTTGCCTGGACGCAAGGTCTGGTACACCAGGGTCTTCACTTCCTGGCCCAGCATGTTGTAGACCTTCAGGCTCACGAGACCCTTCTGCTTGATGCTGAAGCGGATTCTGGTCTCCGGGTTGAATGGGTTCGGATAGTTCTGCAGCAGCACATAGGTGGATGGGAGCTGGTCGCCGCGCTGGTCTTCCACTGCGACAAACTGGTCGAACCGCAGCTCGTTGAGCCGCGCATCCAGCTTGTGGTTGTCGCCGCCCGCGTTGTCCATGATCGCGGTGCCAAAGAGATACCCCTTGGTCAGGTCATCGAACTGGACGTCGTCGGGGTTGTTAGTGACCAGCGCACGTTCGTACTCCGCGGTCCACACGCCGTCTTTCCACCTGGCCGCTTCACGCACATCGCCGCGGCTGCCCGACGGATCCTGCATGATGCGCTCCGGCACCACCGCGTGCAGCGAATCATAGATCGCCCAGATGGCATCGATCTGGTCCGCAGACAGCGTGGAGACATCCACGGCCTCGCCGGCATCGATCTCAGACTGGTAGATGACCATGGCGTCGATGAAATTCGCCGGCTGGGTCTCGATGTACATGGGCGCGGTCTTGTCCGCATTGCGGTTGTGGCGGAACATGGCCTGGCCGGCGTCGCCGTGACGGCCACCGTCCTCGGGATCGAACGGGTAGTTCTTGTCCAATCGGGCCGCGACCACTTTGTCGTCTGCGAAGCCGTTGAGAATGATGGTGCCGCTGGTCACCTGATGCGGATCCGTGGGGTCGTCGACACTGAAGGTGAGCGTGCCTGACTGCGACGAACTGATTGCGGGCAAAGCGCGAGAGGCTTTCATGTGCCACATGTCGGCGTACTCCCCAGGTTTGTCCAGATACGCCGCCGTTGCGTTGCCCTGCTGACCATGGCACTTGGTGGCGCAACCGCGCTTGTCGAACTCGCTCACGTTGATGTTCCACATGATGGTGAAGCGGTCCTCGTTCGCGCCGCCCTCTTCAGTCGCGTTGGTTTTTACCCAGGCACCGTTCTGCCATTGCCAGGACCCGCCGCGAGTCATGCTCATGGTGGGATCGTTCCATTTGACCAAAATCGCGATCTTCTCTTCGTTGTTGACCGCCTTCATGGTCGCACCGTTCGCCAGCATCGTCTCCTGCGCGTTGGCCCACGCGGGATCGGAGTCGTCGCCGTCGATCACCGGCATATCTGTGACCCGAGCCACATTCACCGGCTCACCCATGTTGCCGGAGGGATCCAGGTCCCACCAGTACCCGCCTGTGCCGAAGAAGCGTTTCAGCGTGTCGGCCAGCGCCACATCCGTGGGCTCGGTCCAAACCTTGAGCACGTCGGCGGAGAGGTCCATGCCGAAGTTCGGAAAATCGCTCTTCCGGTGACAACTCACCGCACAAGAGTTGGGCACACCGCCTTCCGACTGGTACGCCAGCGTCTGTTCCGGGGACAACACCCAGAAACTATGCGAGTGAATGTCGTATTCGATGGCCGATTTGGCCACCTTCGGGTCATGACACTTTGAGCAGCGGCTGGCACCGCTTCCGGTAGGATCATAAGAGTGCTTGGTATGTGCCTCTACCACCGCTTTGATCGTGTCGAGGTTTGCTCCGGTGGGATTCGCGACCATTTCCTTGCTGATCAGCTCAAACGGCTCGAATTCCGCATGGCACGCGAGGCACAGTGTGTTGTTATCGTTATCGGTCGCGATTTCGACGCCGTCTTCCACCAACTTGTCGCGCAGCAGGAATTCGCCGGTGGTGTTACCGTGTGGGTCGTGGCACGTCCAACACTGGATTTCTTCAAACGGGTTGGAGTAGTGCGCGCTGGTGAGGAAATCCAGGTACTGTTGGTGGTGCGATTTGGAATTGCGGCCGTACGGTTCCACGTTGGGCCAGAAATTCGAGCTGGACGTCGTCTGGGTGTAGAAGTCCGCCAACACCTTGCCGGGCTGAAAAGCCCCCTCGGTGTCGCTGTACGGGAAGCCCAAATTCTTTCCGCCGATCGTTGCGGTGCTGGAGCCGCGGCCGTGGCATTCCCCACACACCTCCAGTTTGCGATCCTTGTCGGTAAGGTCATCCTCTGGATTGATGATCTTGGTCTTGTCTGTGGTCATCGCGTGCTCGCTTCCCGGGCCGTGGCAGGCCTCGCACCCGATGTTGCGTTCGGTCACCTGCGCAGTCCACTCCCCGGTGGTTTCATCGAAGCTCACAACCGGATTGACCGAATGGCACCCCACACAGCGACGTTCGTAGGAGTCGGCTTTTGGGATTTCGGCCCGCGCCTGGTTGTTGCTGTCGTACCAGGTGGCCGGATGATACGGCACCCAATCCTGCGTCTTTTCGTTGAACTGAATGGGCAGAATGTAGATGCTGTTGCCGATCTGGGTCATGTAGCGCTGCTTCCACACTCCGGTCCCCCCGAGGGTCCAGTTCACCTCGTAGGTCGTCCCGGCGATGGTGACGCGATAGCCGCTTTTGCCGTCGGTACTGTCTGTCGGCGCGGTGGGATCGAAGCCGAGTATGGGCGCGTCGGCACCGAACTGGGCGAAGTCCGGGTCAGTGGACAGGTCCAACCCGTTGGCGAAATCATCGTGCGCAACCACGCCAAAGCCTTCGTCGGGGTCGCGCCACTTCATGTTGTGCCGCGTCAGCCGCCAGGTCGCCCACTGGTTCCCCGCAAAGTTGGCTTCTTTGCCGTGGCAGTTGTTGCACGTCTCGGTGCCCACATAGGTCGACTGAGCACCGCTGGTCTGCGGGAGGCAGAGCCAGGCGAGAACAACCAGCGCTACCATCAGCACGTAACTTTTGGTTCGCATTTGCACCTCCTCTCGTTTTCGGTTAGTGGATCGAACTAAGGATTTACCCGAAAGACTTTGCGAGACATGAGACAAACTCCATGCCACCCAGATGTGTGAGCAAAACATATTCTAGATGAACGGTCTATTTATTGATAATTAAACACTTACATAATCTTCTAGACCCGTACTTGTCAAGTGGGACAGGGCGAAAAAACCGGGGGGTTGAGACAGGCCTGCCCCAGTAGATGCAGCAACAACCGCCTATCCCGTTGTTTTTTCTGCAAGGAAAAGAGTGTGATTTACTTTCCCCATGTGGGGCAGGAATGTCTCAACTTTTGGGCTGGTTCGCGGCTCTACAAAAAAGCGCCAGGGACCACGCAGGTCGGAGCAGAAAGGCCCGCAGGGATGACTCCCCACAGGCCTTCCCCCCTTTGACCGTCGCAGACGGACAGGTCGGCGCGTCACGTCCCCCCTACCGCAGCACGGTCATTTTGCGCGTCTGCGTAAATTCCGGCGTCTGCAGACGGTAGAGATAAACTCCGGTGGGCAGATCATCACCC
>CAYQOI010000040.1:0-13508 GCA_964419085.1 uncultured Cytophagia bacterium
GGGATTCGAACCCCGATTCCACGATCCAGAGTCGCGTGTCCTGCCGTTGGACGACACCCCAGTTCGAACCAAAATCACGCTTCCGACGCGGCGAAAGAGCCTTCCGAGAGCACCGCCAGCGCCCGGTCCAGGCGGCGCAAAACCGTGTCTTTTCCAAGAAGCGCCATAATCTCAAAAAGCCCCGGGCTCGAGGAGAGGCCGGTGAGCGCCAGCCGCGTCGGATGGATCAACTTGCCCGCGCCAATCCCCAACTCCGCGGCCAGGGAGCGCACCGCGGTCTCGATTTCCTCCGGGCCGAAGCTCGACAGACCTGCCAACCGCTCCCGCAGACGAGACAACCACTCCGGCAGTGCAGGCTCTCGCCAATGCTTGGCCGCGCCCCTTTCCTCGTAGTCCGTCGGGTCCTGGAAGAAATAAGCGGTCATCGCCGGAAGGTCTGAAAGCTTGCGGAGCCTTGGCTGCACAAGAGCAGCAAGGGTTCGCAGCCACTCCCGTCTGGCCGCGACAAAGCGGTCATCCACCAGCCCGGCCGCGCGGAGTTCCTTCACCAAGAGTTCGAGAAAGGCGTCGGCTGCCATCCCGTTGAGATACTGGCCGTTCATCCACTCCAACTTCCTCTCGTCGAACACGGCGCTCTTCTTTGAGATGCCAGACAGGTCGAATGCCTGAATCAACTCCTCCCGGCTGAAGAGTTCCCGGTCGTCTCCGGAAGACCAGCCCAACAGCGCCAGAAAATTCAGCATCGCATCGGGCAGGTAACCTGCGTCCCGGTACGCCTCGATGGCCGTCGCGCCGTGCCGCTTGCTCAACCGCTGACCATCCGGCCCCATGATCAAGGGCACGTGGGCAAACTGCGGCGCAGCCCACCCGAAGGCTTCGAAAAGCATCAGATGCTTCGGTGTGTTGGACAGATGATCGGACCCCCTGATGACATGCGAGATACCCATGTCGTGGTCATCCACTACTACCGCCAGGTGATAGGTCGGACGCCCGTCGCTGCGCAGAATCACAAAATCATCGATTTGTTTGTTCTGCACCGCGATTTTGCCGTAGACACGGTCTTCGAACCGCGTCGCTCCTTCACCTACCTTGAAACGAACCACGTAGGGCTCCCCGCGTGCCTCGCGTTCCTGCACGTCGTCTGGGGTCAAAGTCAGGCAGTGGCGGTCATATTTGTAATCCAGCTTTTCCCTGGCCGCGCGCTCCCGCAGTTGCTGCAACCGCTCCTGGGAACAGAAGCACTTGTAGGCCTTGCCGTCTTGCACCAACCGGTCCGCGCACTCCGCGTACACCGTCAAACGCGACGATTGAAACACAGGCTCCTCGTCCCAGTCCAGGCCGAGCCACTGCAAACCGGAGAAGATGGCCTCAACCATCTCTGCGCTGGAGCGAGCGACATCGGTGTCCTCGATGCGCAGGAGAAATTTGCCGCGGTGTTTTCGCGCAAAGAGCCAGTTGAAAATCGCGGTGCGCGCGCCCCCGATGTGCAAATAGCCTGTGGGGCTTGGCGCGAAGCGAACCCGGATTTCTCCGGCATCTTGTCCCGATGTGCCTGTCATTTTACTCATTGCGCAAAAAAGCGGAGAGGCTGGGATTCGAACCCAGGGTAGACGTAAAGCCTACAACGGCTTAGCAGGCCGCTGCCTTCAACCACTCGGCCACCTCTCCGAATCGTTGAACCACAAACGAGTCGCGGCGGAGGGCGAGGGACTCGAACCCCCAAGGGCTTGCGCCCGGCGGTTTTCAAGACCGCTGCCTTACCAATTAGGACTAGCCCTCCGACAACTCAGTCAAAGCCTTGAAATATACAAATTCTGCCCCTTCATGTCAATAGCTTTCGGTGCTCACCTGCCAAAAATTCGGGCGTCAGATTCGCACAAACATCTTGCCGGCCAGTTGCTTGACCGCGTTCTTCAACTCCAGGCCCAGAAGCACGGAGAGCACGCTCGCCGTGGACTCTCCTGCCGCCGCAGCGATGGCGTCGATGTGCCGCGGTTCGTTGGAAAGAAGGTCAAAGATTTTCCGCTCCGGCTCGGTGAGATTCTCCGGCCGCGCTGCGTTCACCTCGCTCGCAAACGGCAAACGCAATTGCGGTCCCAATTCTTCCAGGATGTCCTCAGCAGAGGTCACCAGCGTCGCGCCTTGTCTGATCAGTTCGTTTGTGCCAACGCTGTTGGGACTGTTTACGTTCCCGGGCACGGCGAACACCTCGCGGTTTTGCTCCAGAGCCATGGCCGCAGTGATGAGCGCACCGCTGCGCCTTCCGGCTTCCACCACCACCACACCCAGGCTCATCCCGCAGATGATGCGATTGCGCCGCGGAAAGTTGCTGCGCTCGGGCTTGCTCCCCAGCGGGAACTCGGAAACCAGCGCGCCGTTTTCCACGATCCTTTCCGCCAGGCGGGCGTTTTCCCGCGGATAAATGACATCTACGCCAGAGCCGAGCACCGCGATGGTACGGCTGCCGCTCTTCAGCGCGGTGGCATGGGCCAGGGTGTCGATGCCGTAAGCCAATCCGCTTACCACCGTGACGCCCTTGCCTGCCAGGTCGCGCGTAAGCTTCTGGGTAATGACCTCGCCGTAGGAAGAGATGAGACGGGAGCCGACGATGGCAACGGCATATTTGTCATCCGGTTTCAACGTTCCGCGTACAAACAGCAGCGCCGGAGGGTCGTAGATCTGTTTCAACAAGTCGGGAAACTCGCGATCCCAAAACGTGACCACACGCGCACCACAGGCAGCCATTCTGCGCAGCTGCTCTTGAGCGAACTCGCGGCCGTCGAACGTTTTGATGCTCGCCGCGGTCTTGCTATCGATGCCCTCCACGGTCACCAAATCGCGCACCGACGCGCCAAACACCTCAGCAGGGGTGCGAAAGCGGGCGATGAGGGCGCGCATCTTGTTGGGACCGACACCTGGCACTGCGCTCAGGCGCAGCAGGTCTAGGACAAAATCATTCTCCCCGCTCATCGGTTTCTTGCTCCGCTACCGTGCTCTGCAGCATCTGCCACACACGGTCCTTCAGTTCCGCCAAACCCTCACCTGTGACGCTGGAAATGCGCAGAACCGGCTCCTTCACACTCTTTTCGAATCCGGAAAAATCCTTGCCCGCACAAAGGTCTATTTTGGTTAGAAGAATGAGTCTCGGACGCTGTAACAAGGCGGGATTGTAAGTCGCAAGCTCCTGCTTCAGGGTTTCGAAATCTTGCACAAGGTCATCGGAACTGCAATCTACCAGCAGCAGGAGCACCCGGGTTCGTTCCACGTGCCGGAGAAACTCCAGGCCCAGCCCCTTCCCCAGGTGCGCTCCCTCGATGATGCCCGGAATATCTGCGACCACAAAACTGCCTACATCGCGATATTTGACGATCCCCAGATTCGGCTTCAAGGTGGTGAAAGGATAATCCGCGATTTTGGGGCGAGCATGAGACAGCTTCGAAATCAGGGTGGATTTGCCGGCATTGGGTAGCCCAACCAGGCCCACATCGGCGATGAGCTTGAGTTCCAGCTCCAACGTGCGTTCTTCCCCGAATTCCCCGGGCTCCCAATCGCGCGGGGCCTGGTTGGTGGCACTCACGAAGCGGGCGTTGCCGCGGCCGCCGCGGCCGCCTTTGGCTACCACCAGAGTCTGCCCGGGACGCAGAATGTCCCCAAGGATCTCTCCGGACTCCTCATCTTTGACCACGGTCCCCAAGGGAACCCGGATGATGCAGTCCCTGCCGTTCTTACCATGCCGGTTGCTGCCCTGGCCATGCTGGGCCCGCTCGGCCTTGAAACTCGGTCGATAATGAAAGTCGAGCAATGTGGTGAGATTGGAGTCGCCCATGAGGATGACGTCGCCGCCTTTGCCGCCGTCGCCGCCGTCGGGTCCGCCTTTCGGCCGATATTTTTCGCGGCGGAAACTGACGCATCCACTTCCCCCGTTTCCCGCCTTTACCCGGATTTTGGCGCGGTCTACGAACATGACATCGTCACGCTGCTTGAAACTTGGAAATCAGTCAGGAATGTGAAAAATGTGGAGGAACCCGCCGGCTCAGAAACAGACCGCACCCAGAGGACCGCACCCGTTTTAACTGAAGGACTTCTGCTTGAAATAGGCGATACGTTTCTTCTTGCTATCCAGATTCAACTGTTTGAGATACTTTCGCATCTCGAACCAACCGAGCTTGATATTGCCGAAGCGCGGCGTATTCAACGCTTTGATAATCTGGAACGTCCCCGCATCCGGATTCTCGATGATGATCTGGCGCAGCTTCTCTTCGATGGTTTGGAACGACGTTTCCTGCTGGGCCGGCTGGAAATCCGACTCAATCTGCATCACCCCCGACTCGGCACGAGTCACCACCTGGGAACCATCGTCATTGTGTTGATCGTTAGTTGGGGGCTGGAGGGTCGCGGGGCTGGACGCGGTGTGGTCGAAATCGGCGATGGCTTCCTCCAGCGTGTCGAAGGCCTTCAGAATGTAGTGAAACTCCAGGAGCTCGAAGACCTCATACACATCGGGGATCATCCCCACCAGCTTCAGGTCACCTCCCTTTTCCCGAATTCCCTTGATCTCGCTGATAAAAATTCCCCATCCCGCGCTGCTGATATAGTCCACATTTGCCAAGTCGATGACGACATTGTAGCAATTGGACTTCAGGATATTGGACAAGGAATGCTCAAGTTCAGCGGAGGTCGTCGTGTCGATGTACCCACCAACCTTGATCACCGAAATGCTTTGGTTGGGACCCGCATTTTCGACAGAAACTTGAATGCCTTCCATGGAGTGCTCCTCAAACTTTTAAGGATTGCTCTCGACGTGAATTTGAAATATAAAAGATTACCTGATTAAAGTCAACAGAAACTCCGCGGCTATTATTTAACTTCGACACCTTTTCGAGGTTAAATTAGCCGCAGGGCCTTTTTTATCTTCTCCTTTATATCCTCTCGCTCCGGATCCAGTTCTAACACCCTTTTCCACTCACCGACCGCTTGTTTATATCTTCCGCGATTGGCGTAAATTACCCCCATGTTCTCGTAAGCAGTCACATCGTCCGGGTCGATCTGTTTGACCGTCTCATATTCGATGGCGGCCTCCTCGTACATCTTGTTGCGGAAATACGCATTGCCCAGAAGGCTGTGAGCTTCTTTGTAGTCCGGATAAATGGCGATGACCCGCTTAAATGCCTGGATTGCCTGGTCATATTCGTTGTTCTTATAGTACTTGATCCCCTTGATCAAGATCATCTCTTTGCTCTCTTCTTCCACCGCACTTTCCCCTTCCACACTAAGATTATTGTTGTTGCTTTCTTCTCCCGGCTCCACCTCCGCTTGCACCTCCGGCTGCGCCGAAATCGGCTGGCTTGGCCCCGGCTCGCGGTTTTCCGATGCAAAATCGGTCACATACACGATCTCATCATCGATGGCCTGGATCAAATCCGAAAAGCTGACCCCATCCGTCTCCACCGACTCCTGGATTCCGTCTGCCCGATTGTTCTCCTCTGAGCCCACCAGTTCTTGCGCTTCCTCCTCGTCGAATTCATCATCCTCTTCCGGCGCGGTGGCAAGCAACTCGGAAACAGACGAAACAGTCAATTCATCGTGTCCCTCTTCCTGAGAGACGCCGTCCTCTTCCACATCCTCTAATGGTTTAGGACCTTTCTCCGTAGACTCTTTCACGGCCTGAGGCTCATCTTCAAACTCGGTTTCATCAGGTGTCGAGCCGAAGTCCACATCCTCCTCCCCGGCCTCCGTCTCCAGCTCCCGCGCCACCGCGGGCAAGTCCATTTCAGTGGTCAAGACCTCGAAATCCAATTCGTCTTCCGAGGGAACGGTCTGCTCTTCGGCTTCTTCAGATGCCTTCTCCGTTGTCGACGGGATATCGTCAAACTCCATAATCTCGTCGGAGGCCTCGTCACCCTGAGAAACGAGCTCGCTGACCGAGGCGTGGGTTCCCGCCTCTTCCATTTCCTCGGCGTCAGTTGTCTCAGACTCCTCGGTAACGGTTTCTTCTCCAAACAGCCAGTCGTCCTCCTCCTGCGTCTCTTCGGAGAGCACATCTTCCAGCGGCGCTTCCAGAAGCGCCTCCGCCTCGAGCTCCTCGCCTTTCTGCTCACCACCGCGGTCAAATGCCACATCGGCGGCTTGCGGTGGTCGACGTCTCTCTTCTGGCTCCTCCCGCGTTAACGGAGGTCTTGGGGACAGGGGCCGCTGCCCCTCCGGCTTTTGAATGATCACCTTTCCGTCCAGGGTCATGAGCGGCGTCCCCGGGGGCTTCATTCTGCGCTTACCGCGTTTGGCCCGTTCCACATACGCCTCGCGCAACTGGCGGGTATTCAGCCGGTTGCGTACCAATTCTTCATAGATCCGACTTTCGCTGATGTCGGTGAAGTCGTACTTCTCGGTGTTCAGCTCCTCCCGAATCCGGCCGGCACCATATTCCGGATGATGGGCGATGATGTCAAAAATCTTAGTCTTCTCTTCGATGCTCAAGTGCTTGGCTTCTACCGACACGGTTTCATCGACCTCGAAGGCGTCGACGCCTTCTTCCTCGAACACCCGTTTGTATTTGTTGTAGTACGCGTAGGTCGTGAGATTGACTTCCTCGCACGCCTCCCGAACACTCTTGCCCTCGAGAATCATCTGATGCGCTTCTTTTGCCCGCCGGAGCTCGTCGAGTTCCCGCGTCGACTTCTCTTTGACCGCCACCAACGTGATGTCGTCGTACTGGGCGCACCCCTCGGTGAAGGAGTAGATGCTGTCCTTCAATTTTTCCACAAACTGTTCCGCGCCCAGATGACCGTAATCGCGCAACACCTTCAACAACCGTTCTTCGCCGAAAAGCTCGCGTTTGGAGTTCATCGCTTCGGTGATGCCGTCGGTGTAGAGGAGCAGAATATCATCTTTGGCCAACTGAATGGTGTCGGACTCGATGTAGCTCCGAAACTGGTCTTTGCCCGGAAGCTGCACCCCGATGGGGAAACCCTTAGGATTGAGATAGTAGGTTTTCTGCTTGTTGCCGCGATACAGAATCATCGGGTTGTGGCCCGCGCTGGCGTAATTGAGGCGTCGTTTCTTGGAATCGATGATCAAGTAAAACACCGTCACAAACATGCCCTTCTTGATGTCACTGCTGACGAACTCATTGACCCGAGCCAACACTTCGGCCGCGTCTTTGAGTCCGCGGGCCTCGGTCCGCAGGGCGGTTCGAATCATCGTCATCACCAGAGAACCGGGCACGCCCTTACCCGACACGTCGGCGACGGCCACCCCAAGCGTGTCTTTGTCCACCTCGACGAAATCGTAGTAATCGCCCCCCACCTCCTTTGCAGCCTCATAGTACGCGGAAATCTCGTATCCCTCGAGTTCCGGAAACTCCATGGGCAGAAGAGTTTGCTGAATCTCCTGAGCTAGCTGCATCTCTTTGTGCAGCCGCTCCTGATCTGCCAGGTTCTTTTGCGACTCCCGGAATTTATGCGTGATGTCGGTGAACGCGCGCGCGATTTCGCCGATTTCGCCGGACCGATCGATGTCGATTTCGTCTTCTATTTCGCCATGTCCCAAATTCCGGACCCAATCGGCAAGTTTGCGAAACGGATTCATCACGAGGTAGATCAGGAGCGCCACACCGATGTAACTCATGCCCAGCACGAAGACCGCCATTTGCAAATAGTTCATCCGGATGTCGCGGATTTCCGTGGCAGGCAGGTCGGCGGGAAAGTAGACATGGACGGTTCCGTAAACCTTTCCCGAGCTCTTGATCACCAGGGGACTCTCCAACTCGTAAACGTCCTGGTTGGCATCGAGCATATATCTATACAGTCCCACGTCCAGGCTTTTCAGCTTCTTGGGACGAGAAAACGGCGTGTCGAACTCTTCCAGATAGGTGCTAAACTGAATCCGACCCGTGCTATCCGAAATCGAGATGCGAAAGACCTGGGGGGCGTATTCATCGTAGATGGGCTGAACCACATCGATGAAGCCAACCGTGTTGAAATCTTCAGGCCGGGCGTTGCTGATCCGGTTGACGATCTGTCCGGACTGCTGCCGGAACAGGGCGAGATACTTGGCGGTTATGGCATCATTGGTCTTTAAAAAAAAATAAAAATAGGTCGCGGCGATGATCAGCGTAACCACCGAAACCGTGCGGAAAAAATACTTGGCTTTGATGGAAAACGGGATGGTCGAGACGCCCGACAGCAGTCGCTTTTTCTCTTTCGGGGCTTCCCGGAATTTGGTGATGCGAAGTTCGTTGCCTTCCTCGGTGCGGCGATAATCGATGTCGTCCATCAATTTTCGCATGATGAAGATACCGAGTCCGCCCTTTTTGCCGATATCGACGTAGCGGTTCAAATCGGGATCTTTGACGCGCCTGGGATCGAAATAGCTGCCCTGATCGATGAGGGAGATGGTCAGGCTGTTCTGTTTGACAAGAGCCCGGATGGTGATGAGACCCTGCCCGTCCTGCTCGCGGTAGGCATGCCGGATAATGTTCGTGGCGGCCTCGTCCACAGAAAGCTTGAACGCGTTGATGTGCTTATCCGGAAAACCGTGCCGTTTGCCCACTCGACTCACGAAGTCGCGCAGGTCTCCCAAATAATCGATATGGGCCGGAACCTTCAGTTCCTGTTTTTCAACGCTCTTAAACACGTGGGGCTCGGGTTATTTCGCCTTCAACTTCTCCTCCGTGCGATCGATGATTTCCAGAATGGTCTTGTTGTACGGTTGCTCCTTGCGACACTCCTCGAAAATCTTGAGTGCCTCCTCGTACTTCTTCTGCCGATAAAAGGCGATGCCCTGGAGAAACTTGGTGCGCAACTCCCTGGGCATGGCTTGCTCCGTGGCCAACGCGCGCGCCTCGGCTTTTTCAAAATACTCTTTGGTCTTCTTGTCTCTCGGCCGAATCTTCAAGGCACGACCAAACGCCTCTTTCGCCTGTTTCCAATCCTTTCGCTGATAGGCCGCCAGACCGGCTTCGAAGTTTTGACTGAAGCTCAGTTGCGCCTGTAGCAACCGAATCTTGTTCTCCAGCGTCTGCCGTTCCGACTGAGACAGGACGCTACCTCGCAGGTCGTTCAGTTCTTGCAACGCCTGGACATACTGTCCCCGTCGCGCCAGCGCGTCGGCGCGGCGGATCACTTCCTTGACATTACCCTCCAGCTCCTTTTCCGCCGTCGCAATGTTGTTCTCCAACTGTTTGACCACATCCTCCGTCCAGGCCGGGCGACTCTCCGGTGCGGTGCGGTTGATTCGGTCAAGCGCCGCCTGCCACTCGGCGATGGCCCGGGAATAAAGCTGTCTCTTGAAGAACTCGTTGCCTTTCTCCCGGCGGTCCAGAACGAAATCGCGCAATTCCCGCCCCAGCTGGCTGCGGGTGGCAACCGTCGCCAGTTCTTTTATTTCTTCCCGCCGTACCGAATCGCTCTTGGTATTTGCCAACTCCACAAATGTCTGGGCCTCCTGCAGCGAGGAACTCGCCGTCTCCAGGCGCATATTCGCTTCAGGGTCGTCGAGCCCTTCCGTTCGCAGACGGGTGGCCACGTCCACCATCGCCTTCGCAGCATCCTCGGCCCGAGAGAAATCTACATACGCGCCCAGATAATCCCCCTTGTAGTATTTTTCCCTGGCGTCTTCCATCGCGCTGTTGAAGTCGGTTTCCGCCTCGAACCAGAGCTGGTTTTCCACCCGCATACGGGTTTCTTGCTCCTGCCGCTGTCGCGCCAACCGGATGAGTTCGGTCTTCCCTTTGCCGATATCGATGGTGACGGAAAAACGATGATTGCCGGAAAACTCCGGCGCATCGAACAGCTTGCCAAAGGTGTAATCGAAGTGGAAATTGCTGTACGCGGCACCCGCGCCAAACGCCATCTGCCCGTCGTTGAAACCGAAGCGCAAATTTGCTTGACCGTGAAACGAGTATTCGGCACCAAAATGCACCGTGCTGGGCGCGTTTTCACTCTTGTTTACATCCAACAGAAGAGTCACGCTGCTCTGCTCTTCGCCGAAATACAGTTGCTTGGCCAGGCCCACCTTGAGATTCAAAGGCGCCGACTGCGAGGCCTCCACCAGCCGCGCCTTGGGACTGATGATGTTCTGAATGTTGAGGCCGAAGGAAAGATCGCGCAGCAGCGCGTTGTCAAAATCGGGACGGTAGAGAACAGCGACGTCCGCCCCTACTCCGGTGTCCGACACGTTCTGAAACGCCTGGTTTTGATTCTCCAGCTTCAAGCTAAAACCGATACCCAGATTATCTCTCAACTGCTTGCCATAAGAAAAAAGCCACTGATTCTGACTGAAATCACCCGGCTGTCCTTGCACGGCATTCTCATCTGAGGGAATGACATCGTTGGTGCCGATGCGTATCCAACCGAAACCGAATCCTCCGATGGTTGTCGTGGGATAAACCAGACCTACAAAGTTATAATTAGAGCCAGCGATCAAATTTGAGTAAAAGAAAGTTGCACTTTTTTTCTCCAGGTAGTCCAGGCCTGCCGGATTCCAGAAAACCGCGCTCGCGTCCGCGGCCAGCGCCACATAGGCGTTGCCCAGGGCCATGGCTCTCGCGCCCACCGCACTGAACAGGCTCTTTGTGCCACCAACTCCGGATTGGCCGCGCGCCGAAGAATTGCCAATTATAATGATAATTAACAGGGAGATAAGAATCAAACAGTTTTTGCGTTTGCCCCACATAACCATATTCTCTCGCTTAGCGTGCAACTGCCACCTTTGTGATGGCCTTGGTTCCATTGACGGTCAAAACCGCGACGTAAACGCCGTTCAAAACCTTCTGTCCCTTCTCATTCCGCCCATCCCAGATGATGGTGGGCAAGCCGGGGCCGGGATGCGTGCCAGCCTGTCCTGCCGGCTCATTCGCCCGGAACGAAGCAGACCAGACCAACTCGCCCAGCAGGGTATAAATCCGAATCGTTCCGTCCGAACTCTGCTGCAAATTGTAATTGAAGGAGGTCGTGGGCCGCCCGCTGTGGCCGAATGGATTCGGGAAGTTGTAAAAGCTCGCGCTCAGGTTCGCGTCGATGAGCACCGAAACGCCGGAAGCCAGGGCGGTGTTGATGGGCTGCTGATTGATATCCACGATCTCCACCAAACTGTCCGACTCCACAACCTTGGCCACGATATCGCTCTTGGGCGAAGCAATGGTCAAGGCGAAATTCTGCGCGCTGGTCTGTGCCAAAATGTCCACACGAAACTCGATGGCCTGCGCTTGATTCGGCGGCACCGTGATGGGCGGGTTGAAATCGAACGTCAGCGGATTGGCGGCGGGCGGCGCCGGAATCTGCCCGAAGACGGTGCTGGCGTTTTGGTAGTCCACCACCGCCAGGCGGCCGAACAGCGAATTGGGCTCCAGGTCGTTGCCATCCTTGTCCACCGCACGCAGGCTAATCTCCTGAACCACAATGTTGGCGTCGCTTTCGTTCTGAAATTGCAAGCCGAAAATGCCCTGATCCGTCGCACCCCGTACCACGGTTGTGGGCTTTCTGTCCGTCAGAATGGTGGCTTCCAGCGCAATCCCGCGCGTCGTGACCGGGATCACGATCCGGGTGGGATTTGCAGGGGTAATGGGCGGCGCGACGTTGCGGTTTTCGTCTTCGGTGTTGCGGTCGATGTCATCGATGACGATGCTGAGGATGCCGTCGTGGGGCGCGTCGGGCGCCTTCAACTCCCAGCTCACCTGACCATCTGCGGTCACCGCTTTCACCCGACGATCGCCGCCAAAAAGCGTGTAGCCCGTGGGAAGCGTAATCCGCAACGAATCCTCACCTGTAACGTTCGCCTCTCCCGTATTCCGCAATTCCGCGGTCACGGTGAAACGTTGGCCCACGGTCAGCACGCTGTCGCGAGCCGATTCCGGCGCGGTGATGTCTGCGCTGAGCACCAACTCGGCCTTGTCTACCACGATAAACCCGATGGAGTCCGGGGCGGCAGTCAGGGTCGTGCCGGAGCTTTCATCCTGCCCGCTGGCCTTCACCTTGATGAACTGCGGCACCGGCGAATCGGAGACCGGCGCGGTGATCTCGAAGATCACCGACTCCTCGCCGGTCGTGGCCGTGGAGGTGAGATTCTTGGTCAGGGAAGAAACCGGGGTGAATCCCACCGGCAGCTCGATCTCGGCCTGCAGGCTGCGAGCCCGTTGCCATTTAACAGTGGTCGTGATGAAAAAGCTCTGCTCGGTGGAAACCGTGCGGTCCTGCGCGCCCAAAGGTGCGGAAGCGAAAACCGTATCGATGGTCACGCTGCCCCGATCCACGGTTTCGATGGAAAAAGAACGCACGATCTTCTGCGCGTTGACCTCGGCCTGGTCGTTGGTGTTTTCATCCAACGGAATGGTCGACAGGGTCACCGAAATGCTTTGCGGGGGCTGGGGAAAATTCGGCGCGGTGAGATTCCAGACCACCGGCACGTTCGGCTGAAACGGCTGCGTGATGGGCTCCTGACTGACGATTCCCGTCGCACCCAGATTCAGCGTGAGCTCTGCCGGACCCGTCACATCGGCCTGGCCCAGATTGTTCACCAGCGCGGAGAGCACGAATTGCTGGCCCACGGAGACCTGGACCTGGTTGGGGTTCAGGAGTGTATTGTCGAACGAGACGTTATCGAAATCCAGGCTCGCTTTGATCACGGCCTCCACGGAGAACTGTGCGGTGCTGTCCGCGCGCACCACGCCCTCGTCAAACCCCTGCATTCGCACCTCAAATGTCCGCGGGTTGTGAGCCTGGGCTGGTGCGTCCACATCCCACGCCACCTGGTTTTGTCCTGGCATCAGCAGGCGTACGCTCTGGAAGCCAGGAGCAAAGGCATAATCCTGCGGCAGCGTGAGCGTGGCCCGTACCGAGTCGATGTTGTTGGACACGCTGATGTCCGCCTGCACCGTGACGCGCTGGTCTGTGGACAGAACGTTGTCGGTCGCGCCGGGCGGACTTACGATCCCGAAGCTCTGGATCACCAGCCCGATATCCAGGGTCTGCACTTGCTGGGAATCGGCATTGGCGCCGGCTGCTTCCAGTGCCGCCAGCTGGTTGCTGTTGAGTTCCACCGGGCGCTGGCTGATCTGCACCACAAACGTGTCCACCGAGGTCGCGGTGTCCGGAGCGACCACCTGCCACTCCACCGGCGTGTCGGCCAAAAAACTCTGCTCAAATTGGCTGCCCAGGGGAAAACGGTAGGCCGGAGGAATCAGGAGTTGGAGCCGACCGGAATTGTCCACCTCCGCCTGACCGGAATTGTTGACCACCGCGACCACCTTAAACGTGTCACCGGCGGTTTGAAAAGGATTGAGTTGGGTGAATTGCACGCGCAACGCTGCCGGGGTCTGAATCCGGAAGATGGCTTCCGCATCCAGCGGGGTCCCGATCTGCGCCGGCTGCTGGCTCTGCTGTCCCGTGGCGCTCAAAACCTGCGCGGTGAAGGTTTCGCCCGCAGAGTTGGGCGTCCCCGAAGCCGTGATGTCGAAGGTCACGTTGCCGCTGCCGTTTGCCGGGATGACCGCGATGCTCTTCGGTGTCTGAAGA
>CAYQOI010000041.1:0-13425 GCA_964419085.1 uncultured Cytophagia bacterium
GAAGATTATGAAGAGCAACCCGGAACTTGCCGCCGCCATCGAGAGGGTAAAAGAGGAGAGCAAGAAACTGCAAGGCGTCCCGATGCGCGTGGAGACGCGCTACGAAACCTACGGAGAGTCGAAACAGCAAGCGCAGGCCGAGGAGGAGGAAAAGGCCCCGAAATCCTTCGGCGGGTTGCTGAAAGGCTTTGCGAAGAAGAAGGCGAAAAAGAAGGACAAGGATTCCAATGTTCTTCTGACCACTTACACCCGGGTCACGAAATTCGATGCTTCTCCTTTGAGCGATGACTTGTTCGTGATTCCGGCGAAGTACAAACAGGAAAAGAAGAAGTAAGACGGCGGCACCTTTTTTGACCAGGAGAGTTAAAAGCAGAGGACAAGGGGCGAGTTGCCGGCGTGCAGAATCGGTCGACATCTCGCCTTCTTGCGTTTTTGAGAAAAGCGAAGTGAGCACGGAATTGCATGGACGGCAAACAGGGCCTTGGGTGAGGTTGGTGTGCGTGCTTGGCGCGCTCTTCCTCGGTTTGTTTGTCACCGCGTGCAAGCATGAACCTCACCAAACGAAGATGTCGGACCAACCGGCGGGCAGAGCCGTCGACGAGGTCTCGAAACCCATCGTCGGTTTCGGCGTGATCTCGCGCTACAATCCGCGCATCATGTTTCAGGAATACCAGCCCATCGTGGATTATCTTACAGAGCACACACCGTACCGCTTTGAACTGAGGCTGGGGAGAAGCTACGAGGATGCGGTGGCTTTTCTCTGCAAAGGCAAGGTACAGGTCGCTTCTTTGGGAGGGCTGACCTACCTGGAGGCGCACCGACGATGTGGGGCCGTCCCGGTGGTCAAGCCGCTCAATGCGCAGGGCCAGGCCTTCTACCGTAGCGTGGTGGTGGTAAGAAAGGACAGTCCCATCCGGTCACTCGCCGACCTGCCCGGACACTCCTTCGCGTTTGCGTCGATGCATTCGACATCCGGAAACCTGGTGCCGCGCGGCTATCTGAAACGCGCAGGAATCGAACTGCAGGCGTTGCGCCGGTATGCGAATCTGAAACACCATGACGCAGTGGCCAAAGCCGTGCTGGCCGGCGACTTCGATGCAGGTGCGGTCAAGGACATCATAGGTGAGCGATATCTCAGCAAGGGACTGCGAATTATCTACCGCTCTCAACCCATCCCCAGCGTCCCGATCGTCGTGCGCCCGGATTGTGACCCGAATTTGGTCGCCGCGGTCAAGGCCGCGCTCCTGGAAATCGATGCCTCGGACCCGGGCCAGGCTGCCAGCATGGCCGACTGGAACGCGGAATTTCGTCACGGTTTCGTGCCAGCCAAGGATTCCGATTACGATGTGTTGCGGAAGCTGGCGCGTTCTGTGCGCTGGAAAGAGTCGCTCACCGCCGAACGACGCTGAGAAGGGACTCCATGCTGGGCTTTCGACCTACACTCGAACGTAAATTCATCGCTCTTGCTTCGGCCATCATTTTGGTCTGCAGTTTTGTGGCCAACATCGTCATTGTAAATCTCTACCGCAATCAGCTTTTTCAACAAGCCAGGGTGCGCGCTCACCTGTTGACCGAGTCTGTGGCGATTTCGTTCACCAACACTCTGCTCTATCAGGAGTTGGGTCTGGTGGAAGAACGAGGGCTGCTGGAAAACTATATCGAAGGGATGGTCTCGGACCCGATGACCGGTATCGTGGATGTCACGGTTTACGGTCTCGACGGAAAGATTCTGGCGACAAATGATTACGACCAGTATTTTTCTCAGCCCGCCCCGGAGGTCACGCGTCGGCTGAGGACGCTCCCTCATGCGGAGGTGACCGCCAGGCAAGGAGATGACACTTTCGAGGTCTACTTTCCACTGCGAATCAAGACGAAGCGGTTTGGCCTGGTGCGCGTGCGTTTTTCCTTGCAGCCCGAGCTGAAGGTGGTGGCTGGCTTTAAGCGATGGATGTTTTGGGCAACCATCGCGTTTGCCCTGGTGGGCGTCCTCATCGCGTTTGTGGTAGCCCGGACGCTGGCCCGGCCCATCAAGGAGCTTGCCGGCGAGATGGCCAAGGTGGAGGCCCCGACCTACGTTGCGGACATCCCGGGGAAGCGCCAGGACGAGATCGGCGACCTCGAACGCAGTTTTGTGGAGATGCTTCAGCGGCTCAAAGCCGCGGCCGAAGAAAGAGAACGGCAACAAAAGGCGTTGATTCAGACCGAGAAGCTCGCCTCTGTGGGGACGCTGGTGTCCGGCTTGGCGCACGAGATCAACAATCCGCTGGCCGGCATCCGCAACTGCCTTCGCCGGATCATGGCGAAACCGGAAGATGCGGCTCAGAGCGCTAAGTACGCCCGGCTGATGGATGACGCGCTGCGGCGTATCGAAAATATTATCCGCGATCTGCTCAGTTTCTCGCGCAAGAGGGAAACCGCGTTTCAGCCGGTGGATTTGAATGAAATCGTCTCCGCCGCCGTTGCGCTGGTAAAATTACGGTTCAAGAAGCACGAAGTCCGGTTGCAATTGAGGCTGGCGAAAAAGCTCCCGGAGATTCTGGGCGATGCGCACCATCTGGAGCAGGTGGTGGTCAACCTCCTGTTGAATGCCGTGGATGCCACGCCGTCCGGCGGGGAGATCGAAGTGGCCACCCGCGCGACCGAGCAGGAAGTCATCATCGAAGTGACCGACACGGGAAAGGGCATTCCGAAGGAACTGCAGCATAAGATTTTCGACCCCTTTTTCACCACCAAGCCGGTGGGACAGGGAACGGGATTGGGGCTTGCGGTCACCAAGGCGATTGTGGAGGATCACCTGGGCAAGATCGATTTCACAAGCGGTGCCTTCGGAACCATTTTTCGCGTCTCCTTGCCTCGGGCCCAGGACGGAGCCGCGCCCAAGAACACGCCGTCGCTGTCGGCGGCCATTCTGGCGGGTGGGCGTTCTTCTCGAATGGGTCGCGACAAGGCCCTGCTGCCAGTGGACGGCAAGCCGATGATCGCCCGGGTGCTGGAGATCGTGCGGCAGCAAACCCAGAACGTCATGGTTATCAGCAATCAGCCCGATTCTTACGCTTTTCTCAAGGTGCCGGTCTACCCGGATGCGGTGGAAAGCTGCGGGCCCCTGGCGGGGATTTACACGGCCTTGCGCCACTCGTCCACTCAGCAGTGTCTGGTGGTGGCCTGCGACCTGCCGTTCTTGTCCCGGGCGCTGCTCCAATTCATGTGCGAAAATGCCGTGTCCTACGACGTTTTCGCGTTCGAATCCCAATCGGGCGTGGAGCCGCTTTGTGCGGTGTACGCCAAGTCGTGTCTGCCGGTCATCGAGGCTCAGATGGAGAAAGGGGACTTCAAGGTATCCAATTTCTACGACCAGGTGAACACCCGGATTGTCCGCCTGGAGCCTGGCCGGCTTTTCTTCGACGAAAAGGCGTTTTTCAATGTCAACACACCGGAGGAGTTGGCCAGGGCGCGCGAGCTGGTGCAGCAGAACAAAACAGAGGTCAAATGAAGCGCAGGAAAAAGATGCGGGTTTTGGTGGTCGACGACGAAGAGATTCAGCGGGTTTCGCTCCAGGACGACCTGAGGGAGGCAGGGTACGACACCACGGCGGTGGAATCCCCAAACGTCGCCCTGGAGTTGGTGCGCAAAGAGGCGTTTGATGTCGTGGTCTCTGACCTGAAGATGCCGGTCATGGACGGAGTGACCCTGCTGCGGAAGATCAAAGAACTTCAACCGGAGACCACGGTCATCATGATGACGGCCTATGCCACCGTGGAGTCCGCGGTGGAAGCCATGAAGTTGGGTGCCTACGACTATCTCACCAAGCCGTTCAGCACGGATGAATTGCTGTTGCTGCTGGAGCGAGTGGGGAAGTACCGTCAGGTGGTTGCCGAGAACGTCCGTCTCAAACAACAGCTGGAAGAACGCTACGCCTTTGGCAAAATCATCGGCAAAAGCCAACCCATGCAGGAGGTCTACCGCCAACTGGAGATCGTGGCGCCCACAGACTCCACCGTGCTCATCGAAGGTGAGACCGGTACCGGCAAAGAGATGGTGGCCAACGCCATTCATTTCAATTCCCTCCGCAAGGACAAACCGTTCGTCAAGGTCAGTTGTGCCATGCTGTCCAAGGAGATTCTGGAAAGCGAGCTTTTTGGACACGAAAAGGGCGCGTTCACCGGCGCGTTCCGGCAAAAGAAAGGCCGCTTCGAGCTGGCGGACGGCGGCAGCATCTTCCTGGATGAGGTGGATGACATCCCGGTGGAGCTCCAGGTGAAACTGCTGAGGGTGCTGGAAGAGCGAACCCTGGAGCGGGTGGGAGGCACCGAAACCATCGAGATCGATGTGCGGGTCATCGCAGCGACCAAGAAGGATCTGCGGCAGTTGGTGGCCGAGGGCAAGTTTCGAGAAGATTTGTTCTACCGGCTGAATGTCTATCCCATCAAACTTCCCGCCTTGCGAGAACGCAAAGAAGATATTCAGATTCTGTTCGAACATTTTTTGCGCCAATTCAAAGGCGGTCAGCTCCCGCGCGTGAATCCACAGGTCTACAGGTATTTGTTGGACTACCCCTGGCCGGGAAACGTGCGGGAATTCAAGAACGTCGTGGAGCGGCTGACCCTCACCTGTCAGTGCGATCCCATCGATCCGGACTGCCTGCCCGCAGAGATTCGCAGCATTCGTGAAGGCCCCGAACGAGGACACGATCCCGAGAAGGCCGGGCCGCTGGACAGTGCGGTCGCTGAATTCGAAAAAAAGCTGATTCTCGAGGCACTGAACCGCAGCAACGGCAATAAAGCTCGGGCTGCTGAGATTCTGCAAATTCCTGTTTCCACCCTGAAAAGTAAGATCAAGAAGTACAAAATGGAATGAGTTTTCAAAGCTGACGTGTCGACGAAAGTTCGTCGTTTTCAAGCGTCGAAAAATCGACGATTCCCTCCTCTTGAGCAGTTTTGCTGATTTTCACTCCCAGAAGTTTTTCAATTAAAACAACGACTTAGATAAATATCTCCGGTGCCACAGAAAGTTGGTACGGGATTTGAAGTGGGAACCCACAAAACAGATCGCCTCAAATGAGATACGCCGAGCGAAGAAAGGAGAAGCGAAATGTTCAGTATGGGACCTGCGGAACTGGTTTTGATCTTTCTGATTTTCGTGTTGCTCTTCGGTGCCAAGCGGCTACCGCAACTGGCGCGCGGCATGGGCGAAGGCATCACGGAGTTCAAACGAGGACTCAAAGCCATCGATGAAGCACGTAGTGAAACGACCAATCCGAAGCTTCGGTAATCGAGGAGTGCCGGAGCAGAGCACGTAAATCACTCGATCAAGTGGAGGTTGAAATGTGGAGCAAGAAACTAATTTTAGTTGCTGGTCTGGTCCTGGCAATGGCAAGCGGTCTTTTCGCTCAGAAGGAAGGCAAGATCAGCGGCTACATGTTTGGCGATTACTACTACATGGCCGCCAACCACGACGCGGATGTTGAAGGCGCCAACGGTTTCTGGTTGCGGCGAATCTATCTCACCTACGACCGGGCGCTGGACAAACAGTTTGCGGTGCGGTTCCGCCTGGAAATGAACAGTGCTGGGGATTTTTCCAGCAAGAGCAAACTGACCCCGGTGGTCAAAGATGCCTACCTGAAATGGAAGAAGAATCAGCACAGCATTTATCTCGGCATTTCCAGCACACCCACCTGGGACCTGGTGGAACATTTCTGGGGCTACCGCTCGGTGGAAAAGACGCCGCTGGACCTCCAGAAGTTTGGCTCGTCCCGTGACTTTGGCGTCGCGTTCAAGGGGAGTTTCGACTCGGAGAAAAAATTCGGCTACCACTTGATGTTCGGCAACGGGTCCAGCAACGCGTCGGAAAACAACGACGGCAAGAAGGTCATGCTGGCGTTGACCGCGGAGCCCGGCAACGGGATCGTGCTCCAGGGCTACGTGGATTTCGAGGAGAGGCCCGGGCAAACGGACCGCTACACCGTGCAGGCATTCGCCGGCTACAAGCAAGAGGCCTTTCGCATCGGAGCGCAGTTTGCACACCAGAATCGCCAGGTCGGTCCCGGGCTGGACGACCTGAAGCTGCAGATCTTCTCCGTGTTCGGTGCGGCCAGGCTGTCTCCCAAAACCTGGGGTTTCGCGCGTGTGGACAGGCAATTCGACCCCAATCCCGCCGGCGCGAAGATCTCTTACATCCCGTTCGACCCGACATCGAAGTCCACCTTTGTGGTGGCGGGCGTCGACTACCGGCCCATCAGCAATGTACATCTGATGCCCAACGCGGAGTTTGTATTCTATGACGATAACGCGGCCGGCACAAGTCCCGACACGGATTTCATCCCCCGGTTGACGTTCTTCTACAAATTCTAATCCAAGCGGAGAGGTCATCATGGTTGAAGAAAAAACAAAGCTTTTGCAGATCGAGGGGGCGGAGGAGGTGCCGTCCGACGACACCGAGGGGGCGGACAAGGTACGCCGGGACCTGCTGAAGAAGATCGGCACGGGCGTTTTCGCCTCGCTGTTGCTGCCGTCTCTGTTCAGCAAGAAGGCTTCTGCACTGGCTAAACTGCCGGAGCCCGAGGTCTCGCTCCCGGACCTGCCCGAGCTTCCCGACGCTGTCGCGGACGAAGATCCCATCGTCCGGATGATGCGGGATCTGAAGCGGGCGCTGGCCAAGCCGCTGGAGCAGCGTAAGTGGTCCATGGTCATCGACCTGCGCAAATGTGTGGGCTGCGAGTCGTGCACGGTTTCGTGTATTGCGGAAAACAAGTTGCCGCCCGGCGTGGTGTACCGGCCGGTGCTGGAGGAGGAGATCGGCACGTACCCGCATGTGACGCGCAAGTTCGTGCCACGGCCTTGCATGCACTGCGAAAACCCGCCGTGCACTCCGGTGTGTCCGGTGCGGGCCACGTACAAACGAGAGGATGGCATCGTGGTGATCGACTACGACAAGTGCATCGGTTGCCGCTACTGTGTCACCTCGTGTCCGTACGGTGCCCGTTCCTTCGATTTCGGCGAGAACTACACCGATGACACGCCGGTTCTGGCCGCGTACGAGAAGGAGCCTAATTTCGAATACGGTCGCGAGTGGAAGCGCGAGGGCAACAATTCTCCGGTGGGCAACGCGCGCAAGTGCCACTTTTGTGATCACCGGGTGAGGGAAGGGTTGCTGCCCATGTGCGTGGTTTCCTGCATCGGGCGGGCGACATTCTTTGGTGATGCCAACGACCCCGAAAGTCTGGTGTCGGAACTGATAGGCAAGCCGAACGTGATGCGGCTCAAAGAAGAGCTGGGCACTCGGCCTAAGGTCTACTACTTAGTGTAAAGGAGGTCGATCATGAAGAAACTGTTCTGGGGCATCGTCTCCCTCCTGGCGCTCATCGGCGTGATCTCCATCGGTTGGCGGTTGACCGCGGGAATGAAAATCACCGCCCTTTCCAGCACGGTCACCTGGGGCATGTGGGTTGCGTTCTACATCTACTTCATCGGGTTGTCGGCGGGCTCGTTCCTGTTCTCCACGCTCATCTACGTGTTCGGCATGCACAAGCTGGAGAAGGCGGGCAAGATGGCTTTGCTTTCCGCCCTGTTTGCCCTCTTCGGCGGCCTGTTGTTCGTGTGGATGGACCTGGGACACCCCATGCGCTTCTGGCGGGTGTTTTTCAACTGGAATCACACCTCGGTGTTGGCGTGGGAGAGCCTGTTCTACATTTTTTACATCGTGGCCATCAGCCTGGAGATCTGGTACCTGATGCGGTGCGACATCGCAGCGCTTGCGCTCCACGCCACGGGCTGGAAGAGAAAGTTCTACTCTTTTCTCGCCTTTGGTTTTCGCTGCCCGACTACCCAGGAAGCGTACGACACCTGCCACCGCCAGTCCATGAAGGTGGTCAAAGTTCTGGGCATCATCGGCATCCCGGTAGCGATCGGCGTGCACGGAGGAACCGGTGCCCTGTTTGCCGTGGTGGCCGCCCGGCCGTACTGGTTTGGCCCGCTGTTCCCGATCATTTTCATCGTCTCCGCACTGGTTTCGGGAGCCGCGTTGACCACGTTTCTGTATGCCTACTTCGGCAAAAAAGAGGATTCCGATTATCTGGACATCGTCAAGAGTCTGGCCAACTTTCTGGTGCTTTTCATCGCCATCGACGTGCTCTTGATGATTTCCGAGTTTCTGACCAATCTCTACGCCGGATTGCCGGAACATTCGGAGGTGCTGCATGAGATTCTGTTCGGCCCGTTCAACTACACCTTCTGGGTGGGACAACTGTTGCTGGCCATCGTGCTGCCGATTGTTCTGATCGCCTGGAAGAAGAGCCAGCCGAATTGGCTCGGCCTGGCCGGCCTGAGTGCGGTCGTGGGCATCGTGGCCGTGCGGTTGAACCTGGTCATTCCGGCTTACATCGTACCGGTGTTGAAAGGGCTGGACAAGGCCTATGTCAATCCGAGATGGACGTATTCCTACTTCCCCAGCATGGGTGAGTGGTTGACCACAATCGGTGCCATTGCCCTGTTGGTCCTGGGATTCGGCATCGCATGGAAGCTGCTGCCCATCTTTGGTGAAGTTGAACGAAGGTTTGTGGACACCTTACCGTCCAGCGTTTCCCAACGAGAAGGAGTGAGCTATGGAAAATAAAACGCTTACCCGCAGACAGTTCATCAAGTCTTCGGCTTTGCTGGGGGGCACGGCAGCGTTTGGCACCCTGGCCCAGGGCTGTGCCACCGGCCAGGCAGAAGCGGAAGCCGCTGTCGCTTACCCGCTCAACAAGGCGGAGAACGTGATCTATTCGGTCTGCCTGCAGTGCCATACAGACTGCCCCATCAAGGTCAAGATCCACGACGGCGTGGTGGCCAAGATCGATGGTAATCCCTACAGCATGCAGACCTTGAACCCGGCGATCCCGTACGCTACTCCCATCAAAGACGGGGCCAAGATAGACGGCGGCCTGTGCCCGAAAGGACAGGCCGGCATTCAGAGCCTGTACGATCCGTACCGGGTGACGAAAGTGCTCAAGCGGGCGGGAAAACGCGGGGAGAACAAGTGGCAGGTCATCGATTTCGACCAGGCCATCCAGGAAATCGTGGAAGGCGGCAAGCTCTTCGCCCACGTGCCCGGCGAGGAGAATCGCGTGGTACCCGGCCTGCGCAGTCTGTACAAACTGCGCGACCCGAAATTGGCCAAGAAAATGGCCGCCGATGCCATGGCCGTGGGCAAGGGCAAGATGACCGTGGCTGCGTTCAAACGGAAATATCGGCAGCATCTGGATGTCCTGATCAACCCGGACCAACCGGACCTGGGTCCCATAAACAATCAGTTCGTCTTTCAAGCCGGACGCGTTGAACACGGTCGCAAGGAGTTTGCCAAGCGGTGGCTCATCGGCGGCTTCGGCAGCACAAACTGGTATGAACACACCACCATCTGTGAGCAGTCGCATCACATCGCCCACGCGAGAATGACGGACCAGTACAAGAACGGCAAATGGAAGGGCGGCAAGGACCACCTGAAGCCGGACCTGTACAATAGCAAATTCGTTATCTTTTTCGGCACCGGTGCGTTCGAGTCCAATTTCGGGCCGCCTTATCTCTCCAACCTGGTCACCAACCGCCTGGTCACCGGTGACTTGAAATTCGCGGTGGTAGACCCGCGGCTTTCCAAGACTGCGGCCAAGGCGTGGAAGTGGCTGCCGGTGCAGCCCGGCGGCGATGGGGCCGTGGCTTACGCCATGATCCGTTGGATGTTGGAAAATGAAAAGTATGACAAGACCTTCCTCACCAATGCCAACAAGGCTGCTGCGGAAAAGGACCGCGAGAGCACCTGGAGCAACGCCACCTGGTTGGTGAAGATCGAGAAAGATGGCCCCGGAGCGTTGTTGCGCGCCGCGGACATCGGACAGGGAAGCAAGGATCACTTTGTCACCATCCGGAACGGCAAACCCGTGGTGTTCGACCCGAACGATGACCGGAACGCGGTGGAGGGTGAGCTCTTTTACAGCGGCAAGGTCGCCGGCATTCCGGTGAAGTCGGTCTTTCAGCTCCTCAAAGAGTACGCTACGAGCAACTCGCTTGAGGAGTGGGCGAAGATGGCCGGACTGCCCGTGAAAGACATCGTGGCCGTGGCGGCAGAATTTGCGCGGCATGGCAAGCGCTCTGTGGCGGAACTCTACCGTGGACCCGTCCAGCACACCTACGGCTATTACAACGGTCAGGCCATCATTACCCTCAATCTGTTAGTGGGAAATGTGGGTTGGAAGGGTGGCCTGTCCAAGGGCGGCGGTCACTGGCACGAAGACGGCAGCAAGAAAGGCCAGCCGTTCAACGTCGCCAAAGGTCTGCACCCCGGAAAACTCACCGCGTTTGGACACAGATTGACACGGGAGAAGGCGCGCTACGAAGACAGTACCTTCTTTCAGAAAGAAGGGTATCCGGCCAAGCGGCCCTGGTTTCCGCACACTAGCAATGTGTACCAGGAGATCATCCCGTCGGCCCAGGACGGCTACCCGTACCGCATCAAGGCGCTGTTTACCCATAAGGGCACGCCTGCCCTGTCGGCTCCTGCGGGCGACCGCATGATCGCGGCTCTGGTGGATCTGGAAGCCATTCCGCTCTACTTTGCCTCCGACATCGTCATTGGGGAGACTTCCATGTACGCGGATTATTTGTTCCCCGACACCGCGATCTGGGAGCGCTGGGGCACCCCGCACATCACCCCGGCCTGCCCGGTGACGCAGTCCAAGGTGCGGCAACCGACCGTGGAGCCGTTGACGGAGAAAGTGACGGTCTTCGGCGAGGACATGCATCTTGGCATGGAGGCGGTGATGCTGGCCATCGCAGAAAAACTGGGTTTGCCCGGTTACGGCAAGGATGGCTTCGGGCCGGGGATGGACTTCAAACGCCCGGAAGACTTCTTCCTCAAGATGGTGGCCAACATCGCAGCAGGGGACAAACCCGGCGATGTGGTGCCGGACGCGGATGACGAAGAGATGCAGATCTTTTTGGCGGCGAGAAAGCATCTGTCGCCCGCGGTCATGGATGTGTCCAAGTGGCGCAAGGCGGTGCGGGACGCACGCGGCAATGATTGGTGGGCCAAGGTCGTGCACGTGCTCAACCGCGGAGGTCGCTACGAGGACTTCGACAAATACCGCAACAGCGGTGACAAATTGCCCCACCCCTACAAGGGGCTGTTCAGCATCTATGTGGAGCATGTCGCCGAAACCCGGCACTCATATACCGGAAAGCGGTTCTCCGGTCTCGGGTTGGTGCTGCCGGTCATGGGATTTGACGACAAACCCATCGAAAACGGCGCGTTTCCGCTGAAGCTCATCACCTATAAGGAGATCCAGGGCGGCCAATCGCGCACCTTGCCCAACGACTACTGGCTGTCGAGCACTTTGCCCGAGAACCAGATTCTGATCAACGCCCAGACTGCCAGAGAGTTAGGGCTGAAAGACGGCGACCGGGCGCGGGTCATTTCTGCGACGAACCAGGACGGCATCTGGGATCTGCGCAACGGCAAGACCATCCCGGTGGAAGGCAGGGTCAAGGTCCTGCAAGGGATGCGTCCCGGGGTCGTGGCCATCTCCTGGCATTTCGGTCACTGGGCCTATGGAGCGAGTGACGTGGAGATCGATGGTACCCGAGTTGCGGGAGACGCAAGACGTGCGCGCGGCCTGTGCCCGAACGCCGTGATGCAGGTCGACCCGGTGCTCAAGAACGTGACCCTCCAGGACCTGATCGGCGGCTCGGCTTCCTACTACGACACACACGTGAAGCTCATCGCTGCGTAGCGTCGGGCTCCCTCCCTTTTGACCTCTGTCCCCTTCTGTTTCGCGACGGGAGGGGACATTTTTTTGTTCGACCTGCCGCGTTTTGGGATTGACTCTGGCCGTTCGGTTTCTTAGATTTAGCCCACAATGTGGCAGGCGCGTCCATTTTCACTCAAAGAGAGGAAAGGAACAGAATATGAATAAGAGCAATGAGCCCCCCAAAACGTACCAGGAATTTGTGAAGCGTTTTCCGAAACTCGGCGAAGCGTGGGAGAATATCGCGGCGGCGGGCAAAAGCGGTCCGCTGGATGAAAAAACCCAGCGGCTGGTGAAACTCGGGATCGCCATCGGAGCGATGCGGGAAGGCGCGGTCCATTCCAGCGTTCGCAAGGCCCGGGCGCTGGACATCTCCGACGAGGAGTTGCTGCAGGTGGTGGCCCTGGCGGCCGGGACACTCGGGTTGCCATCCACGGTGGCGGTCTACTCCTGGGTTCAAGATATCCTTTCCAAATAAGCTTCCGGCAGTCGACTCGTTCCCAGTTCGAGGAGCGAAATGGGGAACCGCGGGGAGACAGGGGCAAACATCGGCGGGACCGGGGAATAATCAGCGGTGGTCCAGTTGTTTTATCCCGCGGGAAACAGAGTCGTTTGAACAGCAGCGCTGAGAGGTTACCTTGGAAAGAGAAACACGCAATCCGGAAGACGTCGCAACCATTCCGCTCCAAAGGCTCGATTGGGTTTGGTTCTACCCGGCCGGCACCCTGTGCAATCTCGCCTGCAGCCACTGCCTGGTGAACGGTGGGCCGCGCAGCGGGCTGCTCAAGCCGCTGAGTCTGGCCGAGTTCCGCCGCGCCCTGGCTGACGTTGCCGCGCACCAGAGCGGGCAGCCGTTCAGCATCGGCTTTACCGGCGGGGAAGTATTCGTGTTGAAAAGTCCCCGATTTGACGGTGTGCTGTTTCCCATGGTGGAGGCCGCGTTGCAATATGGCGACCTGCTGATTCTGACCAACGGCTTGTTGGCCGACGACCGGACGCTGGAGCGGCTGGCGCGCATCGCGTCCCGGGCCGGACATGCCATCAGCTACCGCATCAGCCTGGATGGCGCAACCGCGCAGGAGAACGACGCGATTCGATATTCCATCGACGGCCGGCCCACGTTTCATCGGATCATCGCCGCGCTGCAGCGGTTTGTGGCACACGGCTTCCTTCCTGCGGTCGCGTACACGTACGAGGGATCCGGCAAGGCCTCTGAGGTGCTCGCGCGCAAGGCTCAATTGGAGGCCACCTATCGGCGGATGTTGGGCCAATTCGGCTTGGGCTCACTGGAGCTGTGGGGCATTCCATTCTTCGAACAGGGCAAAGAAAGCCTGCGCAGAGAAACGCTGGGGTTGCCGCACATCGCCTCCCCCGGGATCACCAACAACTGCATCGCCACCTACGCGGGAAACGAGTACGAACGGTTTCAGTGCTCGTACTCTCGTTCCTTCGCCAAGGAAGCCGACGGGACGACTGGCTGGTACAAATGCGCGGTGCTTTCTGCAAAAGGTCTCTCGCGCAGCGCTTCGTCCGTGTATCTGGGACGACGTTTTGTCGACGCAGCACGGGACATCAGCCTCGACCATCCCCAGTGCATTACGTGCTTTAACGCCGCAACCCAGGGCATCGGCATGAGCTGCAGCGGCGCCGCCTGA
>CAYQOI010000042.1:0-13333 GCA_964419085.1 uncultured Cytophagia bacterium
CTCTACCAGGGGACGGGCGAACGTGCTGCGTGCGGTGCTCTCCGGAAGGTTGCCCTTGCAAAAGCTGACCTCCTCCGACGTTTACCGGGTCATGGACCTCTGTTTAGCCTGCAAAGGATGCAAAGGGGAGTGCCCCACAAACGTGGACATGGCCAAGCTGAAGTACGAATTTCTGTACCAGTACCACAAGAAGCACCGTCTTCCGCTTCGTGACCGTCTGTTCGGCCACATCGAGACGGTGAGCAGATTGGGCTGCGCCACGGCACCGGTGAGCAACATGGTGCTGGCGGCGTCACCGGTTCGCTGGGGAATGGAAAAGGTGCTGGGCATCGACCGACGCCGTCGCTTGCCGCGCTTCGCCAGCGAACCGTTCACGCGGTGGTTTGCGCGGCATCTGCCCGCACCGGACGCCGGCAGGCGGGGTCGGGTGGTCCTGTTTCACGATACCTTCATGACGTACAATTACCCCGAGGTTGGGGTTGCGGCCGTTCGGCTTCTGGAAGCCGCGGGCTACGAAGTGCATCTGGTGGAAAAACGCTGCTGTGGCCGTCCATTTCTTTCCAAAGGGATGCTGGCGCACGCGCGGCGGTGCGCGCAGCACAACCTCGGGGCTTTGTTGCCGTGGGTGGAACAAGGCGTGCCTGTGGTCGGGTGCGAGCCCAGTTGTATCTTGACATTTCGCGACGAGTACCCGGACCTCCTGAGCGATGGCGCGGTGGGGAAGCTGGCCGAAAACAGCTTCTTGTTCGAGGAATTCTTCGCCCGGGATGAAAACGGGGCGGGGCTGGCATTTCGCAAGACGGAGCACAAACTTCTGTTGCACGGCCACTGTCACATGAAGGCGCTGGCAGGTCTGGAGCCGACCCTGCGGTTGTTGTCCCGTCTGCCCGGTGCCGAAGTGCAAGCGCTGGATTCCGGTTGCTGCGGCATGGCGGGCGCGTTCGGATTCGAAAAGGAGCACTATGAGTTGTCCCTGAAGATCGGGCGCGGTCGACTTTTCCCGGCCATCGACGAAAAGGATACCACATGGCGAGTTGTGGCCCCCGGCGTGTCTTGTCGCCAGCAAATCGAACATGCAACCGGCAGGCGCGCGTGGCATCCGGTGGAGGTCCTGGCGGAGGCGCTCGTGGTAAACGGGCAAAACCAAGGCTGAGCGGCGCGCGCGTCAAAGGCCTTGATTTTGAACAAAAAATAAAATATATTCACAGAGCTTGAGAGGCGATTTTGCGGGTGGCTGTCCGCGTTTGGCCCCTATAGCTCAGACGGATAGAGCAGTGGTTTCCTAAACCATGTGCCGCAGGTTCGAGTCCTGCTAGGGGCACGGAAACTAGAATAACAGATATGAGCTAACAGGAGATGAAGCGAGCATGTTGCACCAGCCCAGAAAGCGTTTGACCAAAAGGCAAATCAAACAGGACAAATTCGTCACCTACTATTTCAAGGCGCAGGACTACATCGTCAGAAACACGAGGACGATTCTCTCCGGTGCTGCTGCTATCGTCGTGCTGCTGGTGGCGATCTTTATCTATTCGTCGAAACAGGCGGAGAAAGAGAAGGAAGCGGTGGTTCAGCTCACCAAGGCCAGGATCGAATATTTTGCAGGCAAGTACGATGCGGCCATTCCGTTGTTGAACAATGTGGTGGAGAGCTACGGCGGCACCAGAAGCGCGAAAGAGGGGCTGTTCTATCTGGCCAACGCGTATTTTTTCACCCAAAAATACGACGAAGCCAAGCAAGCGTTCGAAAAGTTTTTGGATGAATCTGACGATGACATCCTCAACGCGTCCGCGATGGCCGGTATCGCGGCCTGCCTGGAAGAGACCGGGAAGTACCTGGAGGCGGCGAAAGCCTACGAGCAGGCTGCGAGGAAGTACAGTGAGGGATTTCAAGCGCCGCAGAATCTGCTCAACGCAGCCAGGTGCTATGTCCACGTGGGAGAAAAAGAGTCCGCGCGGCAATTGCTCAACGAAATCGTTCAGGACTATGCAGACTCGAACGCCAAAACCGACGCGGAGGTTTTGCTGGCAGAACTCGTGTCCTGAGAGGTAGCAAGAAAAACTTCTTGCAAAAAATAGATAAATTTGCTATATTTACGTTCTGAAGTGGGTCTCGTGACCCACTTTTTTATTGTGTGGCACAGTGGAAAGTCTGGTTGACAAGCTCAAAACGTTCGTCGAGCCGATTTTGGCGGCAGAAAACGCCACGCTGGTGGACCTGGAGATCAAAGGCCGCCCGGGCAATCAGCTCGTGCGCGTGTCCATCGATTGCGAACAAGGCGTCACGCTGGACAAGTGCGAGGCCATCAGCCGGAAAGTGGCGGATTGTTTCGACATGGAAGACGTGATCGCTGGTCGCTACCGCCTGGAGATTTCTTCGCCGGGTGTGTACCGTCCACTGAAAACGCCGGGTGATTTCAGACGTAATCTCAATCGTGAGGTGGAAATTGTTTTGCAGAGTGATGAGGCGGACAGGAAATGTGCAGGTTTTGTCACTGAGGTTGACCAGCAGGGGGTAACCCTGAAGACAAAAAATGGAATGCAAACGCTTTCGTTTGCGGAGATAAAGTACGGCAAAGTCAAGTTACCGTGGTAATTTTCGTTTAATTTGGAGGTCAGGTGTGCTATGAAGAGCGATATTGTTGAAGCCTTCTCGCAGATCGCCAAGGAAAAAAATATCGACAAGGAAGTTCTCGGCCAGATTCTGGAAAGCACGATCTTTTCTATCATCAAGAAAAAGTACGGCAAGGCAGACAACTTCGATATTTTCGTCAGCATGGACAAGGGCGAAATCGAAATCTATCAGAATAAAGTCGTTGTGGAAAAGGTTGAAGATGAGGTGGAGGAGATCGACCTGGAGTCGGCCAAGCAAGTGGCACCTGACCTGGAAGTCGGCGACGAGTTCATTGAGATTATCGACCCCAAGAGTTTCGGTCGTCGCCTCATCATTTCGGCGAAACAGAATCTGAACCAGAAGATCAAAGACGCCGAACAAGATATCTTGTACGAAGAATACAAGAATCGCATCGGCGAGATCATCATCGGCGATGTGCGGCAGATCAATCGCAACGAGATCTATTTGAACATCGACAAGACCGAGGTGATTCTACCGCGGGAGGAGCAGATTCCGAGCGAACGCTATCGCCGCGGAGACCATGTGCGTGCGATCATCAAATCGGTGGAAAAGACGAATCGCGGACTGGAGATCATCGTGTCGCGCGCGGACCCGAACATCCTGGTTCGTTTGTTCGAACTGGAGGTGCCGGAAATCTACGACGGGATCATTGAAATCAAGAGCGTGGCGCGGGAGCCGGGTGAACGCGCCAAGATCGCGGTGTTGTCCAACGACAAGCGCATCGACGCGCTGGGCGCGTGCGTGGGCATGAAGGGCATCCGCATTCAATCCATCAGCAAAGAGCTGAACAACGAAAAAATCGACGTCATCAACTGGCACATGGACCCGGGGATCTTCATTTCTCGGTCTCTGAGTCCCGCAAAAGTCTACAAGGTGATCGTTGATCCCAACAAACGAAAAGCCATCGCGGTCCTTTCGGACGACCAGATTTCGCTCGCCATCGGAAAAGGCGGCCAGAACCGCAGGCTGGCGTCGCGGCTGACCGGCTACGACATCGAAATCATCAAAGAATCCGAGTACCGGGATATCCTGGAAACCAAGCTGAGTAAAAAAAGCGAGACGCCGCTCGCGGACCTCGACGGGCTGACCGCATCGATGCTGAAAAAGCTGAGCAAGGGCGGCATCGTCAGCGTTGAAGACGCGAAGAAAGCGGGCCTGGACGGACTGATGGCGCTCGAGGGCATCGGCGAGAAGACCGCAAAAAAGATTATTGATATTGTCGAGAATAATTCGTAACATACAGATCAGACTCATTTTAGCAAAGCGGAGTAGACGAGGTTGAGTAAGAAACGAAGAGTATTTCACGTAGCTCGTGAGTTGAATATCTCCAACGAGGCGGTCATCAGCTTCCTGGGCAAGAAGGACAAGAGCATCAAGAATCAGATGAGCGCAGTCTCCGACGAGCTCTATGAGGAGATCTACAAAAAGTACAAAAACGAAACCGCCACGGTGGACGAGACCCTGAGTTTCCGCCAGCAGCTAAAAGAGAAACAGATGCTGGAAGAGTTGAAGCGAAACCGGGCTCGCATGGAGTTGGAGGAGCGGCTCCGTTTTGCTACAAAACTGGCCCAGGAACGGCCTACCCGTTTGCGGCGGCAGCAGGAAGAGGAAGAGAAGAAACGCGCCGCGCTGGCCGAAGCCAGGAAGAAAAAGGAGGAGGTCGAGGAGAAGAGCCTCGTGGGCGCGGGGGACACCGGTGTGGCCGTGCCTGCAGGTGAGGGCGACGCAGAGCTCTCGGTCGTGGAGCTGATCTCCAAGGCTAAGCGGGAGATCGACGAGGAAAAGAAGGCGGCCGAGGCACAGAAAGACAAGGAGAAGCCCAAGGCCGCGAAGAAAGCGGAAAAGAAAGCGGAAAAGAAGGCGGAGGCCGAGGCTGTCGAGGAAAAGGCCGAGGTGCCTGCGGAAAAAAACAAAAAGAAAAAGGAAACAAAGAAGAAGAAGGCCAAAGAGGAAGCGGCCGCGGAAGAGGTTGAGCAGGTCGCGGAGAAGGCTCCGGAGGCAGAGGTGAAGGAAGAAGAGGCGGTTCCGGAGGCAGAGGAGGCTGCTGAAGTCGAAGCGGTCGAAAAAGAAACCGCCGGCGAGGCCGTTGCCGAAAAAGGTAAAGCAGAGCAAAAAGGCGCTGCGTCGAAGCGCAAGGGCAAGAAGAAAAAGAAACGGAAGATCAGCGAAGAGGAGATTCAAGAATCTATTCGCCAGACCCTCGCCGCCATGGGGGAAACCAAGACAAAGCGGCGCAAGAGGAAGGTCAAGGAAGCCGCCGCGGATGGAGAAGAACAAGACGGTCGCGTCATTCAGGTGAGCGAATTCATTTCCGCGGCAGAGCTTGCCACTTTGCTCGATGTGGAACCCAATGACGTAATCAAGAAGTGTCTCGAACTCGGCATGATGGTTTCCATCAACCAACGTCTGGATATGGACACCATCGCCGCGGTCGCCGATGAGTTCGGCTACGAAGTCGAGGTGGTCGAGGAGTATGGTTCGGAACTCCTGGACAAATACGAAGAGGAGGAGACGGATGCCGACTCAGCCGAGCCGCGTCCGCCTGTGGTCACGATCATGGGTCATGTGGACCACGGAAAAACATCCTTACTGGATTACATTCGCAAGAGCCGGATCATCGAAGGGGAAGCCGGTGGCATTACGCAACACATCGGAGCTTATGAGGTTTCCGTAAACGGGAAGGTGATCACCTTCCTGGACACGCCGGGCCACGAGGCGTTCACCGCGATGCGTGCCCGCGGCGCGCAGGTAACCGACCTTGTGGTGCTCATCGTGGCCGCCGATGACGGCGTTCGGCCGCAGACGGTGGAAGCCATCAACCATGCCATGGCCGCCGGGGTGCCCATCGTGGTTGCCATCAACAAGGTGGACAAGCCCGAAGCCAACCCCGATATGGTCAAAAAGCAGTTGGCCGAACATAATGTTCTGGTGGAAGGCTGGGGTGGAAAATATCAATGCGTCGAGATTTCCGCCAAAACCGGTCAGGGCGTCGACAACCTGTTGGAAATGATTCTCCTGGAGGCGGAGGTCCTGGAGCTCAAGGCGAATCCGAAGCGGAGCGCGCGCGGCATCATCATCGACTCCAAGCTCGACAAGGGGAAAGGGCCGGTGGGCACGGTGCTGGTGCAGAACGGGACGCTCAAAGTGGGCGACCTGTTCGTGGCCGGTCAGTGTGGCGGCAAGGTGCGTGCCATGTACAACGAGAAGATGAAGCGTGTGACGTCCGCGCCGCCTTCGACCCCTGTGCAGGTGGTGGGCTTCGACGATGTGCCACAGTCGGGCGATTCGTTCTTTGTGGTAGAGTCCGAGCGAGAGGTGCGCGAGATAACCTCGAAACGGCAGCAGCTCAGGCGAGAGCAGCATTTGCGGCGCCAGAGCGTCCGCTCTCTGGATCAGATTTCCCAGCAGATCCGCCATGGACAAGTCAAGGAGTTGAACATCATCCTCAAGGCGGATGTGGATGGCTCCATCGAAGCCTTGAGCGACGCATTGATGAAGCTTTCCAACGAAGAGGTCGCGGTGAATGTGATCCACAAGGCCGTGGGCGGGATTTCGGAATCCGACGTGCTGTTGGCTTCCGCGTCGCAGGCGATCATCATCGGTTTTCATGTCCGGCCCACCGTGCAGGCACGGGAACTGGCCAAACGCGAAGAAGTTGACATTCGCCTCTACGACATCATCTACTCGGCGGTGGATGATGTGAAGTCCGCGCTTGAAGGGCTGCTGGAGCCGGAGGTCACCGAAGAGCTCACGGCCACCGTGGAGGTGCGGGAAATCTTCCGCGTGCCAAAAGTTGGGACCGTGGCCGGGTGCTATGTCGTGTCCGGCAAGATCTCCCGCAACGATTACGCCAAGATCTATCGCGAAGATAAATTGATTCATGAGACGAAATTGGCCTCCTTGAAGCGTTTCAAGGAGGATGTCAAAGAAGTGGCCGCGGGGTTCGAGTGTGGCATCGGCCTGGAAGGCTTTGAAGACATCAAGGTGGGCGACGTCATCGAAGGGTACAGGAAAGTCGAAACCGCTCGCAAGCTCAAGGCGTAGGTCGGAGGCGGTGGTACGGCATGCTGGTTGGCGTTTGTAGAATCGAGGTTTTCTTGCCGGAAAGCAATTCTCTGAAAAGCAAACGCTTTGTTCTCAACAGCGTCAAGCAGAAGATCCGCAACAAATTCAACGTTTCCATTGCGGAAGTGGAAAACAACGACAAGTGGCAGCGGATCTCTTTCGGTATTTCCATGATCACCAACGAGCGGCGCTTTATCGATCGAACGGTTGCGGAGATTCTCAACCTGATCAACGGCGACGGGCGAATGGAGATCTTGAACCATTTTGTGGACGTGTACTGATGTCTCGAGGAGAGTTTCGCCGCTCCCAGAGGGTCGCCGAGCTGCTCCGCGAGGAGCTGAGCCGGATGATCAGCAGCGAATTGAAGGACCCACTGGTGACCATGGCGACGGTCACGGCCATCAGGCTGACCGAGGACCTGCGTTTTGCCAAAGTTTATGTCAGCATTCTCGGCAACGAGAAAGAACAGAAGAACTGTCTGCGCGGTCTGGAGCGCGCCAAAAATCACCTCAGGAGCGAACTGGGCGGCCGACTGCGGCTGCGCCATGTCCCCGAGTTGAGCTTTTTCCGCGACGATACCGTAGATTATGCGCACAATATCGAAGAGCTTTTGAATAGAATCCATGACGAGCACGATTGAGCTTGAGCAAGACGCCATAATCCGCTCCCACCACAAGCCGTTTGCCAGCCTTGACTTCGAAAAAGGCGAGATTCTCACCATCGACAAACCCGAGGGCTGGACATCCTTTGATGTGGTCAAAAAGGTTAGAAGCCTGCTGCGGGTGAAAAAGGTCGGGCACGCCGGCACATTGGACCCTTTTGCAACCGGCGTTTTGGTGGTTTGCACCGGCAGGGCGACGAAAAGGGTTTCGGCCCTGATGGGCCTGGACAAAGAATATGTGGCGTGTCTCGAATTGGGGAAAGAAACCGACACCTTCGATGTGACGGGCAAAATCGTGCGCCGGGGCGACCCGGGCGACGTGACGGCTGAGAAGCTGCAGCGCGTCTGCGCGGATTTTCGCGGCGAGATCGAACAGATTCCGCCGATGTTCTCCGCGGTCAAAGTCGGGGGCAAGCGGTTGTACAAACTGGCCAGAAAAGGCCAGGTGGTGGAAAGAAGACCGCGCCGCGTGGTGGTCCACGAACTCGAACTTCTGCATTTTGAGAATCCTTTCGCGACCATTCGGGTCGTGTGTTCCAAGGGGACGTACATCCGAACGCTGGCACATGACATCGGCCGGCGATTGGGGTGCGGTGCTTATCTTAAATCGCTCACTCGAACTCGTGTGGGCTCTTTTCGCCTGGAGAATGCGTTGACTGTCGAAGAGCTGGCGGAACAGGCGAAGAATCGGAGCGTGTTGAAATAGATGGATGTTTTTCGGGACCTTTCGGATGTCGTTCGACAGCAAGAAGGCGTTTTGACGGTCGGCACCTTTGACGGGGTGCACCTCGGTCACAAATTTATTCTGCAGGAAATCGCCCGCAGGGCGGAGGCGAAAGGCGCACCTGCTACCCTGGTGACTTTTTGGCCCCACCCGAAACTGGTGCTGCACGCGGACGAACATCTGGGCGTGCTCAGTACCATTGAAGAAAAAATCGAGCTTTTACAGGGCTTCGATCTGGACCGGTTGGTCATCCTGGAGTTCACCCGCGCGTTCGCCGAGACCAGTTCCAGAGATTTTGTCTTGAACATCCTTTACGGCAAGATCGGGTTCAGCGAGATCGTCATCGGTCATGACCACGCTTTCGGGAAAAATCGCGAAGGCGACATCTCCACGCTGGAGGCGCTGGGCCGGGAAATGGGCTTCGCGGTGGACGATTTGCCCGCTCTGAAAGTGGAAGGGGAAGTGGTCAGCAGCACCAGGATCCGAAACTGGCTGCGGGAAGGACGCATTAAGGACGCGAACAAGCTGTTGGGGTACAACTACTTTTTGACGGGTCGGGTGGTGCAGGGGGACGGCCGCGGGCGACAGTTGAAATTTCCCACCGCGAACATCGAACCCATATCGGAGCACAAATTGGTTCCGGCGCAGGGGGTGTACGCGGTGTACGTGGATTGCGACGGCGAGAGGTGGCCCGGAATGATGAACATCGGTGTGCGCCCCACATTCGGGGCGAAAAGGCCGGTCATCGAGGTGCACATCATCAATTTTGATAAGAGTATTTATGGGGAGCTTATCCGTATCGAATTTGTGGATAGGATCCGAAACGAAATCCAATTTGCCTCTGCCGACGAGTTGGTGGAGCAGTTAAACAGTGATTTGGAAGCCAGTAGGAGTATTCTCAGTCTAACGTAGGAGGTAAGATGCCTTTAACATCTGAACAGATCAAAGAGATCATCAAAAAGTATGGTGACGGGGAAACGGACTCAGGCAAGACCGAGGTTCAGATCGCGATTCTGACGGAGCGAATCAATCAACTGAGTCCGCATTTTAACCAGCACAAGAAAGATCATCATTCCAGACGGGGTTTGCTGCAAATGGTGGGAAAAAGACGCCGCTTGCTCGATTACCTGATCAAAACCGACATCGAGCGCTATCGCAAGATCATTCAGGAATTGGGGATCAGGCGCTAAGCCACCGACCCAACCGCAGTCTGGAAGACTGCAACGCGTTTAAAATAGGAGCTTATGTTACGCTATGGTTCATGTTGAAGAAATTGAAATTGATGGCAAAAAGTACTCCCTAGAGACCGGGCGGCTTGCCAAACAGGCCGATGGGGCCGTGCTCGTACGACTGGGCGAGACCCTGGTCCTGGTCACCGCAGTGGGTGCCACGGAGCCGTCGGAGAATCTGGACTTTTTTCCGTTGACCGTCGATTACCGCGAGAAAGCCTACTCCGCGGGAAAAATTCCCGGTGGGTTTTTCAAACGGGAGGGACGCCCCAGCGAAAACGAAACCTTGAACTCCCGCTTTATCGACCGGTCCATCCGCCCGCTCTTTGCTGACGGCTACAGGAACGAGGTGCAGGTCCTGGTCTACGTCCTGTCCGCGGACAAAGAAAACGACCCGGATGTGTTGGGGATCACCGGCGCCTCCGCGGCGTTGCTCATTTCCGACATTCCGTTCTCAGACCCCATCGCAGGGGTGCGCGTGGGCCGGGTGAACGGCCAGTTCGTGGTCAATCCCACCTACGCAGAGTTGGAGAACAGCGACCTCGATCTCATCATCAGCGCCACGCAGGATTCCATCGTCATGGTGGAAGGCGAGGCGCAGGAGATCAGCGAGAACGACATGCTCGCGGCCCTGGAGTTTGGGCATGAAAAGATACGGCAACTGCTGGAGATGCAACGCGCGCTGGTTGACAAAGCCGGGAAGCCCAAGCGGGACTATGCGCCCATCGCCCCACCCGAAGGGTTGGAGCAGCGCATCCTGGAGCTGAACGGGGAGAGTCGACTCAAAGAAGCGCTGGGCATTGCGGACAAGAAGGAGCGCAAACTCGCGCTCAAGAAGTTGACGCAGGAGTTGAGCGAATCCCTGGCGGAGGAGTTCGAGGACTGCGAGAAATCCGTCTCGAACATTCTGCACGACCTGGAAAAGAAGATCGTCCGGGCCAACATCGTGCAGGAGGGAAAGCGCATCGACGGCCGTACCCCGGACGACATCCGGGAAATCAGTTGCGAAGTGGGTATTCTCCCGCGTGCGCACGGTTCGGCCCTGTTTACCCGCGGCCAGACCCAGGCGCTGGCCACCACCACGCTCGGCACCAAAATGGACGAGCAGAAGATGGATGAGCTCGAAGGGGAGTTCTGGAAGAGCTACATGCTGCACTACAATTTCCCGCCCTTCTGCGTCGGCGAGATCCGGCCCATGCGGGGAACCAGCCGCCGGGAAATCGGCCACGGCAACCTGGCGGAACGGGCTATCAAACCCGCGATGCCTTCCGACACGGTTTTTCCGTACACGGTGCGCATCGTCTCCGACATCCTGGAGTCCAACGGCTCCTCTTCGATGGCTTCGGTCTGTGCGGGCTCGCTGTCGTTGATGGATGCCGGCGTGCCGTTGAAGACACCCATCGCCGGCATCGCGATGGGGCTCATTCACGAAGGCGACAAGTACGTCGTGTTGACCGACATCCTCGGCGACGAGGACCATCTGGGCGACATGGATTTCAAGGTCGCAGGCTCTGCCGAGGGCATCACCGCGTTTCAGATGGACGTGAAGGTCAAGGGCATCCCTGCCAAGGTGATGGGCGAAGCCCTGAAAAAGGCGCGGGAGGCACGGCTCAAGATCCTGGAAATCATGAACCAGACCCTCGACAAACCGCGTGCGGACATGTCGCCTTACGCGCCGAGAATCACGACGATTCGTGTCAATCCCGACCAGATCGGAATCATCATCGGCCCGGGCGGCAAACAGATCCGCGAGATCACCGAGAAGTCCGGTGCCACTATCAACATCGAAGACGACGGCACGGTGACCATCGCTTCGGCCGAGGCGGACAAATCCCAAAAGGCGCGCGAGATGATCGAGTACCTGGTGCAGGAACCCGAGAAGGGCAAAACCTACCTGGGCCGGGTCAAGAAGATCACCAACTTCGGCGCGTTCGTGGAGATTCTGCCCGGCAAAGAAGGCCTGTTGCACATCTCCGAGATCGACCACAAACGCACCAACCGGGTCGAGGATGTCCTCAAGGTGGGCGACGAGGTCCGCGTGAAAGTGCTCAACATCGACGCGCAGGGCAAACTCGATCTGAGCCGGAAGGCCCTCTTGAGCAAAGATGGCGGAGAACCGCCGCGTGACTGATTGGACGTCGGAGCTCATGCAGGCGGATTACCAGAAGACGGTCCTCGAGAGCGGGATTCGCATCGTGACGGAACGAATCCCGTACGTGCGTTCCGTCTCCATCGGCGCCTGGTTGATCACCGGCTCCAGAGACGAGCAGGCACAGAACAACGGCATCTCGCATTTCATCGAGCACATGTTGTTCAAAGGCACGGAGCACCGCAGCGCGGCGGAGATCGCCCAGAGCCTCGAGTCCGTCGGGGGCCAGTTGAATGCCTTCACCGGAAAAGAGCAGACCTGCTATTACGCGCATGTGCTCGATGAGCATTTGCCCCTGGCTGTGGATGTCCTGGCCGACATCCTGAAAAATTCGGTGTTCGACCCCACGGAAATGGAAAAGGAAAAGCGGGTCATTCTGGAGGAGTTGAACGCCATCGAAGAGACGCCCGAGGAGTTGATCCACGAGCTCTTCGTGCAAGACCTCTTTCCCGCGCATCCGCTGGGCTTCTCGATCATCGGCAAGCGCGAGAACATCGGCGCGTTTCGCCGTGAAGACATCTTCGGCTACCTGAACGAGAACTACTCGGCCAACCGGCTAGTGGTGGCGGCCGCGGGGAACGTGGACCACCAGCAGCTTGTGAAACTGGTGGAAAAACATTTCGATCGGTTCGGTGCGGTTTCTGAACACCGGTACGTCCCGCCCACCGCGCCCGTTGCCGGCAAAAACGTCGTCGAGGATGGGGCCCTGCAGGCGCACGTGTGTGTGGGCACCCAGAGCTACTCTTACCGTAACGAGAAGAAGTTCGGGCTGCTGGTGCTCAACACGCTGCTGGGCGCGGGCATGAGCTCGCGGCTGTTCCAGAACGTGCGGGAAAAATACGGTCTGGCCTATTCGGTCTACTCCTTCCTCGACTACCTCTGGGATACAGGCATTTTCGGAATCTACGTGGGGACGGACAGGGAAAAGATAGACAACACCGTGGAGCTCGTGACAAAAGAACTCGATCACCTGAGGCGGGAACCGGTGAGCGAGGACGAGCTGGAAAGAACCAAGTCGCAGCTCAAAGGCAACTTGATGTTGGGCCTGGAAAGCACCGCGAGCCGGATGAATCGGCTGGCCAAGATGGAGATTTACCTCGAAGAGTACTTTACATTGGACGACACAATCCGAGAAATCGAGCAAGTTACCAGCCAGGACATCATGGAGATTGCCAACGAGCTGTTTGTTCCCGAGAGACTTTATGTCACGATTCTGACGCCCAGGAACGACAAAAAGTAAAAGCAAGGGAGAAAAACAATGGTCATCGGCATCCCGAAGGAAATCAAGCCAAACGAGAATCGCGTTGCGGTCATTCCGGTCGGTGTGGAGTTGCTCAAGAGTCACGGTCACGAAATTTTGGTGGAAAGCGACGCAGGGTTGGGTAGTGGATTCAGCGACCAGGACTATGCGGACTCCGGTGCACAGATCGTGTCGGATCCGTCCGAAGTTTTTGCCAAAGCGGACATGGTGATGAAGGTCAAAGAGCCGCTGCCCCAGGAGTATTCCATGCTGCGGCCCGGGCAGATCATCTTCACCTATTTCCATTTTGCCGCGTCGCGCAAGCTGACCGAGGCGCTCATCGACGCGAGAAGCGTGGCCATCGCTTATGAAACGGTGCAAACCCGCGACGGCCATCTGCCGCTTCTGGTGCCCATGAGTGAGGTCGCAGGCCGCATGGCCATTCAAGAAGGGGCGCGCTGTTTGGAAAAACTGCACGGCGGCAAGGGCATCTTGCTGGCTGGCGTGCCGGGCGTCGAGGCGGCCAGCGTGGTCATCATCGGCGGCGGCATCGTGGGAACCAACGCGGCCAAGATCGCCGCGGGACTGGGCGCACGGGTGACCATTCTCGATATCAATCTCGACCGCCTGCGTT
>CAYQOI010000043.1:0-7376 GCA_964419085.1 uncultured Cytophagia bacterium
ACCATAGGGCTACTATTAAGATTCATCGTCAGGCAATGGCAATAAGGCGAACAAAGTAAACGAAGCCGCCCTCCGCAGTTTCCCTGAACCTCCCTTTCAAGCTCCAAGTTCCCCGCGGCGTCAGCCTTCGAAAGGTTCCAAACCTTTCAAAGGCTAAGGGTTGGCCGAGTCCCCCTACCCCCCAATCCGCTTCCGCTTTAGCAGATACTCGAACAGTGCGCGGTCGTAGGGCTCGCGGGTGTTCAGGGTGACAAACTCGATCTGGTGCTCGCGGCAGAATTTCTTGTACGTACGGAGAAAATCCGCCACCTGGCGCTGGTAGTCCCCGCGGATGTGCAGCGGATGGGTGTTGAGCTCCTCTCCCGTCTCCAGGTCCTTGAACACCGCATCGCGACGGAAATCGAAGCTCAGCTCCAGCGGGTCGAGAATCTGAAACACGATGACCTCGTGCTTCTTGTGGCGGAAGTGCCTGAGTCCGGAAAGCACCTTGTGCGGCTCGTCCAGCAGGTCCGAAAACAGCAGGATGAGGCCGCGGCGCTTGATGCGGTCCGCCATTTGGTGCAGCGCGGCGGAAACGTTGGTTTGGGAGCTCTCTTTGGTGGCGCCCAACTCCAGCAAAATCTGGTTTAGATACTTGGTTACCGACCGGGGCGGGAGGTAGCGGCGAATGCGCTGGTCAAAGGTCACCAGGCCCACCGCATCCCGCTGCCGCAGCATGAGATAGGCCAGCGCGCCCGCGAGGTAGGAGGCGTACTGCAACTTGGTGATGCCCGTCGAGGTGTACCCCATGGATGCGGACGCGTCCAGCAGCATGTAGCACTTGAGGTTGGTCTCTTCCTCGAACTGCTTGACGTAGAAACGGTCGGTCTTGCCGTACACCTTCCAGTCCACGTGCTTGATTTCATCGCCGGGCATGTACTGGCGGTGCTCCGCGAACTCCACGCTGAAGCCGTGGTAGGGACTCTTGTGCAGCCCGGTGATGAATCCCTCCACCACCAGCCGGGCGCGCAAGTCCATGGACTTGAGCTTGGAAACGACTTCGGGGTTGAGGTACTTGCGGTAGTCCGCCACCGCGGATTTGGGCATCTCTACTTCTCCAGCAGGCGGTCGATGATCTCCACGGTATCGACCCCTTCGGCTTCGGCGTTGAAATTGGTGACCAGGCGGTGGCGCAGTACCGGCTTTGCCACCGCGCGCACGTCCGCGATTTCAGGCGTGGGACGCCCCTCGAGGATGGCTCGGGTCTTGGCGCCCAGAATCAGGTACTGCGAGGCTCGCGGCCCCGCACCCCAGCTCAACCATTCGCGGATGAAATCGGGTGCCCCGTCCTCGTCGGGTCGGGTTTTGCGCACCAGCTCCACCGCGTAATCCACCACGTTGTCGGCCACCGGCACCCGGCGCACCAACTTCTGCAGGCGCAGGATCTCTTCCGCCCGCAGAATGACGTTCAGGTCGGCCTGGTAAGCGCTGGTGGTGGATTTGACGATCTGCGCCTCCTCCTCGTGTGACGGATAGTCCACCCAGAGATTGAACATGAAGCGATCGAGCTGCGCCTCGGGCAGGGGGTAGGTGCCCTCCTGCTCGATGGGGTTTTGCGTGGCCAAGACGAAAAACGGCTCTTCCAGCGTGTAGGTGGTGCCCGCGGCGGTGACTTCGTGTTCCTGCATGGCCTGCAGCAGCGCGGCCTGGGTCTTGGGCGGCGTGCGGTTGATCTCGTCGGCCAGGACGATGTTGGCGAAAACCGGTCCCTTCACGAACTTGAAGGCTTTGTGGCCGGTGGTGGTGTCTTCTTCGATAATCTCGGTGCCGGTGATGTCGGACGGCATCAAATCCGGGGTGAACTGAATGCGGCTGAATTTCAGGTCCAGCACCCGGGCCAGCGTGCTGATGAGCAGGGTTTTTGCCAGCCCGGGCACGCCCACCAGCAGGCAGTGTCCGCGGGCGAGCAGCGAGATCAGCAACTCCTCGATAATCTTTTTCTGCCCGACGATGATTTTGCCGATCTCCTCGGCGATGCGGTCGTGCGCGTCCTTCAGGTGTTCCACAGCCTCCAGATCGCTCTGGGTGTCTTCAGCTTTCGCCATACGTCCTCCGAACTCGTTTGGATGTCTGCGTCAATGAGACGTCGTCAGCCGAAAAACTTAACCAATTCCTCCCCGAAAGTCAATGAAATTCCCTTGCGGTTAACGGGTTGTTTCGATAAATTCATGCCATGGAACGGACGAATCTTTTGGGCCTGAGCGCGGCCGAACTCGAGCAGTTTGTGACGTCGGTGGATGAAAAGCCCTTTCGCGGGCGCCAGCTCTTTCACTGGCTCTACGGCAAGGCCGCGAGCACCTTCGACGAGATGACCGAGCTCTCCAGGGAGTTTCGCCGGCTTCTCGCCGAACGCGCGCAAATCTCCAAGCTCGCGCTGGTGACGCAGCGACGCTCCGCGCGGGACGGCTCCACCAAGTTTCTGTTCCAGTGCCCGGACGGCGCGCGCATCGAATCGGTGCTGATGCAGGAGGACGGGCGCACCACGCTCTGCCTCTCCACGCAGGTGGGGTGTGCCATCGATTGTAAATTCTGCGCCACCGGCATGATGGGATTGCAGCGCCACCTGGAGCCCGGCGAGATCGTGGACCAGTTTCTGGCTGCACAGCGGCTCGCTGGGGTGAAGATCAGCAACGTGGTCTGCATGGGGATGGGAGAGCCGTTCCACAACTACGACAACGTGATGAAAGCGTGTGAGTTGCTCACCGACCCCAACGGGCCCGGCCTGGCGAAACGGCGCATCGTGGTCTCCACCAGCGGCCTGGTACCGAAGGTCCGGCAGTTTGCCGATGAAAACCGCCGATTTCGGCTGGCGGTTTCGCTCAACGCCACCACCGACGAGGTGCGGGAGCGGCTCATGCCGCTGAACAAAAAGTGGCCGATTCGGGAGTTGCTGAGCGCGGTCAAATACTACACGCAGAAGTCGGAACAGCGGGTGACCTTCGAGTACGTGCTGCTGGCCGGCATCAACGATTCGGTGGAAGACGCCGCGCGCTTGAAACATCTGGTAAAAGACCTGTTGTGCAAGGTGAATCTGATCCCGTACAACGCGACGGTGGGTCCGTTTCGGCGGCCGTCAGAAGCGACGATTCAGCGCTTTTATGCGGAGATGGCGTCGTTGCGCGCGCCGGTAACGATTCGCTGGAGTAAGGGGGACGATATTTCCGCGGGATGCGGCCAACTGGCGGGTCAGTCCTGAGCGGACCCCGCGTCGCCTGGTTCCGCAGCCTTTCCCAAAACCAGGCTGCTTTCCACTTCCTGGCACACCTTTCGGGCTTCTTTCCACGCCTTTTTCGCGGCTTTGTCCTGGGGCAGCCCCGGTCTCAGTTCGCTGAGCAGGCGGCATTCCTGCCGGGCTTTGCCGTAGTCCTCGAGCCGCAGGTAGAGCGCGGACAGGTTTTTGCGGCAGACCATCTCGTTGTAAGGGGAGGAAACCGCCTCGTCGCGGAAGGTTGCCAGGATGCGTTCGTAGTAGCGGGCTGCGGTGTGCCAGCGCTGCAGTTTTTTGGCCAATTTCGCGCCGCACCAGAGGAACACCCGGCTGCGGGGAAACTCCTGGAGGACCGGCTGGATGTGGCTCCACGCCTCTTCGTATTTCTGTTCGTCGATCAAGATCCAACAGAGGCCGTTGAGCGCGCTGGTGCGGGAGTAGCGGCTCCGTGCCAGCGCGGTTTCGATCATCTGGATCCCTTCGGCGCGCTCGTCCTTCACAAAGGGCAACCAGGAGAAGAAGCGGCTGAACTTGCTGCGGTAGTATTTGTAGGTGCCGATGCCGAAATAGGCGTCGTACAGGGTGCTGTCCGTTTCGATGGCCTTTTGTAAGAAGCTGATGATCCGGCGACCGTTTTCGAACGCCTGGATGAATCGCTGTTTTTTGCCCTGGTGAAACGCGAGATAGCCGTACGCGCCGCCGAGGAAGAAGTACGCCCAGGCCTTGTCCTGGCCCCGTCTCAGGCAGGCGCGTGCCAGGGAGATGGTTTTGTGCACGTGAGAGAGGAAGGCCTTTTCCTCGCCGTAGTCTTCGTAGTCCATCATCTTCGTTTGCAGCACCGCGGCGCAGAAGAAATGTCCTGCCGGGTTCTCCGGTTGGTTCTCGGCCAGTTGGGCAAAAAGGGCCAGGGCTTCCGGGTAGGCCTGGTCGATGCCCAGCCGGATACCTTCGCGAATGAGGGAGTCGGTGTGCGCGGAGATCAGGGGTTGCGCCTCTATCTGAGCAGCGAGAAGCAACAGAAATGCGGTGAGGGTGAGTTTCTTCATCAAATCCCTTTCATGACATGCCGAGTTGCAGGCCGCGGGGCCTTAAAGTTGTTTTCGGCACGGAGACACCCCTTTTAAAATCAGAAAGCCCCTGGAGTTGCATATGTTAAAACAATTTAAAGGAAATCGTGCAACCACGAGCTAAAGCGTGCCGAACTGCCGGTCTCCGGCGTCTCCCAGTCCTGGCAAAATGTATCCGCGCTCGTTGAGTTGCCGGTCCAGGACCGCGGTAAAGACGGGAACGTCCGGGTGGCCTTCACGCAGGCACTTCACGCCTTCCGGAGCGGCCACCAGGGTGAGACAGCGAAGGTTGCGCGCGCCTCCGCGTTTCAAGAGCGTGAGCGCGGCGTGCAGACTGCCGCCGGTGGCCAGCATCGGGTCACACAGAATCACGTAGGATTCGTGCAAATCCCGCGGCAGATTCACGTAGTATTGCACCGGCTGCAGGGTCTTCTCGTTGCGATAGAACCCGAGATGCCCGCTGACGGCCTCAGGGAGCAAGTCGATCAGCGCGTCCTGCATGCCCAGGCCGGCTCGCAGGATGGAGACCACCACGATGCGCGCGCCGATTTGTCGGGCCGCCGCGGGTTCCAGCGGAGTCTGGACCGTCGTTTCCCTGGTCGGGAGGTCCGCGGTGACTTCGGGCAGCATCAGTTGGCAGATGTGCCGGAGCCGCCTTCGGAATTCGGCCGGCGGTGTCGCGGCATCGCGTAAAATGGTCAAATTGTGATGGATCAACGGATGATCGATGACGCGGAGCTGTTCTGCCACAGGGCCTCCTTTTTTGGGATTCAGGCCTGAAAAGTAAGGCTTTTTTGAAAAAAAATCAACCGGTTGCGAATTAATCCTTGCAAATCGGCAACAATTTTATTATTTTGTTACCGGTTTTAAGCCCTGAGAAATTATTTCCACTTATTCTTTGAATGTTAGCCGCCGATAATATTGGTGGTTATTTTTTTCTTGACAAGCGCATATTATTTTATTACATTAGCGGGGTTGCTTCAGATAGTCCTACCTTCTTTTTGAGGAAACGCACGGTTTTAGCTGTTCCCTTCACGGTGGCATTAAAGGGAGTTGGTGTCCAGCGTTTAGCACCTGGGTTTGCAGGGTTCTTAAAGGATTCTTGAAAACGGAGCAAGGGACGTACGAGTCGAGTCGACGGTACCAAAGGAGGAAAGGCCGGTAACCATGAATGACAAAAAGGTCAAGATTATCTACTTCTCCCAGACGGATTCCAGTGCTAAGCAACTCGAACTTTCATGGAGCAGTTTTTTTAAGATTCTTTCCGCCACCTTTGTCCTGCTTCTCGCTTTTGTCGCTGTTTCACTTGCCTTGCTGACCAATTTTTACCAGAATGTAGAAATCGCCTCGCTGTCCAAACTCAACGACCATCTGGAGTCACAATTGGCGCTCATGGGCGGAAAGCTCACAACCATCGAATCGCGGCTCCATGAACTGGAAAAAGAAGACGACGACCTCAGGATCATCGCAGACCTGCCCAAGATCGATGAGGACACCCGCAGTGTTGGTGTCGGGGGGGTCATGGCGGTCAACTACGAACTCTCCGGGGCACCCAAAGAGGTCACCGACAAGATTTACGCCTACCATCAGCTTTTAGACGAGATGGAACGGCGCATTCAGTTGACCGAGGTGAGTCGTGACGAAATCCGCAACAAGCTGGAAGAAAACAAACGCATGATTGAACACACCCCCTCCATCAGGCCGTTGGTGGACGGGCGGATCAACGACCGCTTCGGGTTTCGCCTCCATCCAGTGATCGAAAAGATCAAAAAGCACACCGGGGTGGATATCGCGGCGGAACGGGGAACGGAAGTTTTTGCCTCTGCGGCCGGCGTCGTGGAGCGGGTCGTCACCAAGTACAAGGTGAACCGTGGCTACGGAAAGTACGTGGTCATCGACCATGGATACGGGATCAAGACGCTTTACGGGCATCTGTCCAAGGTGCTGGTGCGGCGGGGGCAGAAGGTCGACCGCTGGATGCCCATCGGGCTGGTGGGCGATACCGGCCTGGCAACCGGCCCGCATCTGCACTACGAGGTGATTCACAACGGGAGGCCGGAGGACCCGTTGAAGTATATACTCGATTGATTCTCAGTTTTTAACGAATATGCAAAGCGTCTCGGGTCATCCCTAACCTGAGACGCTTTTTTTTTGACGGGGAGGGGCGATGCTTCGGAAACTCATACTTTTGGCATTGTCGGCCGGTTGGCTGTTCTGTTGCGGCACCGACGGCCTGGCACAGGTTGTCCTTTCGGAAATCATGTACAACCCTTTGGGGTCCGAGTCGCACGATGAATTCATCGAGGTGGTCAATCTCTCCGAGACCGAGCCGGTGGACCTGACGGGCTGGAGGGTCACCGATGGGGAGGGAGTGGACACGCTCAAAGCTGTGGCGGCCGGGCTGGTGCTGCAGCCCGGGCAATTCGGGCTGATTCTGGATCCGTCCTACTTCGAGAACTCCGGCGCGTACGATGCGATCATCCCCGCGACCAGCCTGGTGCTGACCATCGACAACACCACGTTTGGCAGCCGGGGCCTCTCCAATTCCCGCGCTGAAACCGTCAGCCTGATAAACGCTCAGGGCGACACGGTATCGCAGTACACCTACACGCTCGGGAACGCCCCGGGCTTTTCCGACGAGAAGATCATCCTTTCGGGACCGAACACGCCTGAAAACTGGGCCGACAGCCGTCGCGTTCTGGGAACGCCGGGCGGCTTGAACAGCGTCTCGCCCCGCGAAGTCGACCTGGCCATCTCCGCGTCCGACCTCGCGTTTTCCCCTGAACATCCCCGGGCGGGGGAGACGGTCGTCCTTTCGGCTACGGTACACAACGCGGGCCGCAGCGCGGTCGCCGATTTTCTCCTGACGCTGTTCGAGGATGTAGATGGCGATTCCCTCCCCGGCCCCCAGGACAACATCGCGGGCACATTTGCCTTTTCCGACCCCCTTCTGCCTGGCGACTCACTATCTGTTTCCGCGTCTTACCCCGAGGTGTCGTCGGGCGGACACGTTTTCGTCGCGCGCGTGGAGGCGCCAGCGGACCAGGATACGGCGAACAATG
>CAYQOI010000043.1:7386-13313 GCA_964419085.1 uncultured Cytophagia bacterium
GGTGGGCTTCGCGCCGGGCAGCGTGGTGGTCAACGAAATCATGTACGCTCCTCTGGGCGAGGAGCCCGAATGGGTCGAGGTCATGAATCTCGGCGGTGAAAGCGTGGACTTGCAGCGGTGGCGTCTTTCGGACGCGAATCCCGCAAGCGCGGCGGAAGTGAAACAGGGCGTGGTTCTCCCGCCCGAAGGTCTCCTGGTGCTGGCGCAGGATTCTGCAATCGTGCGCGCGTTCCAGATTGACCCCAAAGCCCTCGCGGTGGTCACCCCCTGGCCTTCCCTGAACAACGATGCCGACGAAATCACTTTGTACGATCCCCTCGGCCAAGTCATCGACCGCGTGCCCTACCGCGCGAGCTGGGGTGGCGACCGGGGCATCTCTCTGGAAAAAATCAATCCGGATATCCCGGGCCGCGACAGCACCAACTGGGCTTCATCGGCCGCGCCGGAAGGCGCGACCCCTGGAAGGCGGAACAGCGTCTTTGCTCGCGTGCTGCCTTCTGAAACCACGCTCACGATCTCGCCGGATGTTTTTTCGCCGGACGGGGACGGTCGAGATGATCTTGCCGTCATCCAGTACGACCTCCCGTTGAGCACGGCCACCGTGAATATCAAGATCTACGACATGCGCGGCCGTCTGGTGCGCTACCTGGCCAACAATCGACCGGCCGGCGCGCACAATTCCATCGTGTGGGACGGACGTGACGAACGCGGCGAAGTAGCCGGAATGGGGCTTTATGTCGTGTTTTTGCAGGCATTGAATGCGCAAGCGGGTGTGCTCACGACACAAAAGAAGACCGTGGTGGTGGCGGGCGGATTGTGATGCGCAGGGTCTTGTTCGGCGTGTTGCGTGGGGTTTTTTATTGCTTTTTTGCCGCAGTACGGTTATATTTAATAATTTTGTAATCGAAGATGTCTATCGCATCACAGATTGAGTTGGTCTATGAACGCATCGGACGGGCTTGTCGCCGTGCCGGACGTAACCCCGAAGAGGTTCAATTGGTCGCGGTCACCAAGACGGTGGACGTGGCCCGAATAGAGGAAGCTATCGCCGCGGGAATCGAAATTGTGGGAGAAAACCGGGTGCAGGAAGCCTGGCCGAAATTTCAGGTCATCGGAAATAGAGTTCGGTGGCATATGATCGGACATTTGCAGACGAACAAGGTGAAACGGGCCTTGCAGTTCGCCGAGGTCATTCAATCCGTGGACAGTGTGCATTTGGCGCAGGAGATTCAAAAACAGGCGGAAAAGCTCGATCGTGCGGTGGAGGTGCTCATCGAAGTCAACACCTCCGGGGAGTCTTCGAAGTTCGGGTTTTCGCCGGAAAGCGTGCTGGAGGGCGTGCAACAGATTGCGTCGTTGTCCCGGCTGCGGGTCAAAGGCCTGATGACCATCGGGGCTTTTTTGCCTGACCCCAACGACGTGCGGCCCTGCTTTCAGCTGCTGCGGCGGCTGAGAGACAAGATCGCGGCTCGGGGGCTCGAGGGCGTCGAAATGGATGTGCTGTCCATGGGGATGACCGACGATTTCGAGGTGGCCATCGAAGAGGGGTCCACCATGGTGCGAATCGGGCGTCTGATCTTTGGCGAACGCCCGCAGCCGGTAACTCAGGGTGTGTAGATGTTTGTTTTCTCCAATCTCTTTTTGTCCATCGCGGACTTGTTGGATATCTTGATCACGCTGTACATCTGGGTGGTGATCATCCGGGCCATTCTGTCCTGGATTCGGTTCGACCCGTACAGCCCGATAACGCAGTTTCTGGTGCGTGTGACCGAACCCGCGCTCAGCCGCATCCGGCGGATCGTACCCATCATCGCGGGGTTGGACCTTTCGCCGCTGGTCCTGATCCTCGGCTTGAGCATTGCAGAAGGTTTTCTGGTGAACACGTTGCGAGACCTGGCGTATGCCATTCGATAGATTCTTTTAACCAACCATCCCTGGGAGGTGGCCGATTTGAAACTGACACCTTTAGATATCAAGAAGCAGGAGTTCAAGAAGAGCATGCGGGGGTACGACCCGGTGGAGGTCGACGCGTTTCTGGAAATGGTCTCCGATGAACTCGAAAGCCTGATCCGTCAGAACAAAGAGCTGACCGATGAGGCGCTGAAGCTGAAGACCCAATTGCGGGACTACCAGGATGTGGAAAAGACGTTGCAAGAAACGTTGATGAGTGCACAGGAATCCATCAACTCCTCTAAAGAAAACTCCAAGCGCCAGGCCGAGATGATCATCCGGGAGGCGGAATTGAAGGCCGAGAAAATGCTGGAAGAGACCAAGCTGCGACTGGCCGAGATGAAGAACGAGCTGCTCATCATCAAGGCGCAGAAGGATTCGTTCGCCCGTCGGCTTCGGCATCTGCTGCAATCGCAGATCGAGCTCATCGAGGTGCTGGAACTGGACGACCTGGGGTTTGAGAAGGCCGAAAAGCGGCCCCGGAAGCCCCAGCCCGAGCCCCGGCCTGCGCAGGAGCGGATCGAATTCAAAGGGGTGGAGGAAATCCTTCCGGAGGAGCAGGCGGTGAAACAGGTCCCCGAGAAAGCCGAGGGAGCCGGTCAGGCAACGCCGCGTGACTGGCCGCAAAAACCCGGCAGCTCGGCCGACGAAGAGTCTGCCGAGACCGAGGAAGAAAGGCGTGCGAGGATTTCGGATCAACTGATCATCTGAGTTTGGAGGCAGGAAAGAATGCGTGATCTAAAGGCGAAGATCGAAGAAGCGGGCGCGTTTCTGCGGGAAAAAACCAAGATTCAGCCGGAGGTGGGGATCATTCTCGGTACCGGTCTGGGCGCGCTGGCGGAGGAAATCGACCAGGAGACCGCGATCTCATACGATCAGATTCCGCATTTTCCCATTTCCACGGTGGAAAGCCATGCGGGTCGGCTGATTTTTGGCAAGATCGGAAACAAGTCGGTGATGGCCATGCAGGGCCGCTTCCACTACTACGAAGGCTACTCCATGAAGCAGATCACCTTTCCGGTGCGGGTGATGAAACACCTGGGCGCGCACACGCTGCTGGTGTCCAACGCGTGCGGCGGCATGAACCCGCTGTTCACGCCCGGCGACATCATGATCATCACCGACCACATCAACCTCATCGGCGACAATCCGCTCATCGGGGTGAACGACGACACGTTGGGTCCCCGATTTCCGGACATGTCCGAGCCGTACACCAAAGAGCTCATCGCGCTGGCGGAGCAGATCGCGTTGGAAGAGAAGATCCGGGTGCAAAAGGGCGTTTACGTGGCGTTGAGCGGGCCTTCCCTGGAGACCCGCGCCGAGTACCGTTTCCTGCGCATCATCGGTGCGGATGTGGTGGGCATGTCCACCGTGCCAGAGGTGATCGTTGCGGTGCACAGCTCCATGCGCGTGCTGGGGCTCTCCGTGGTCACCGACTCGTGTCTTCCCGACGCGCTGAAGCCGGTGGACATCCAGGAGATCCTGCGGGTCGCGGCCGAAGCCGAACCCAAGCTCACTTTGCTGATGAAGCGCGTCGTCGAAAGAATGTGAAGACCGCTTTTTGAATTGAAAACGGAGTGAATCAAACGAAGTCGATGTACAAAGAACTGGCAAGTCAACTCGATTTTCCGGCTCTCGAAAAAGAGATTCTGGACTATTGGGACAAGAAGAACATTTTTCACAAGAGCGTCGAATCCCGCGACCCGGAGCGGCCCTTTATTTTTTATGAAGGCCCACCTACCGCCAACGGTAGACCGGGTATCCACCACGTGATCTCGCGCACCATCAAGGACTTTGTCTGCCGGCTCAAGACGATGGAAGGCTACCGCGTGGAGCGCAAGGCGGGCTGGGATACCCACGGCCTGCCGGTGGAGATCGAGGTGGAAAAGCAACTCGGCTTTACCACCAAAGATCAGATCGAGAAGTACGGGGTGGACAAATTCAACGAGTTGTGCAAACAAAGCGTGTGGAAGTACAAGAGCGAATGGGACGAGATGACCCGGCGCATCGCGTTTTGGGTCGACCTGGAGCATCCCTACATCACCTACGAAAACGACTACATCGAATCGGTGTGGTGGATCTTGAGTGAGCTCTGGAAGAAGGACCTGATCTACCGCGGGCACAAGATCATTCCTTACTGTCCCCGTTGCGAAACCCCGCTTTCCAGTCACGAGGTTTCCCAGGGCTACCAGGATGTGTCGGACCCCTCGGTCTATGTCAAGATGCCGGTGGTGGGAGAAGAAAACACGGCGTTCCTGGTCTGGACCACGACCCCCTGGACGCTGATTTCCAACGTGGCGCTGGCGCTGCATCCCGAGATCAAATATGTGAAAGTACGGCACGAGGGAGGCTTCTTCCTCATCCTGGCTGAGGCCCGTCTCGATGTGCTGGAGGGCGAGTACGAGGTTGTGGCGGAATACAAAGGGGCCGAATTGCTGGGCAAAGCGTACGAGCCTTTGTTTACCTTTTGCCGCTCGGACAAAAAGATGTACTACACGGTTGCCGGCGACTTCGTCTCCACCGAAGATGGTTCCGGAATCGTTCACATCGCGCCGGCGTTCGGCGAAGACGATTATCGCGTAGGGCAGAAATTCGATCTGCCGACCCTGCAGCCGGTGGACAAGAGCGGTCGTTTTACCGAAGAGGTGACGCCGTACGCGGGCAAGTTCGTCAAAGAGGCCGACGCGCAGATCATCGAGGATCTCAAGGAAAGCGGGCGGCTTTACAAAGCGGAAAAGCATTTTCACAGCTACCCGCACTGCTGGCGCTGCAGTTCGCCCTTGCTTTACTACGCCAAAAAGTCGTGGTTCATCCGTACCACCGCGGTCAAAGACAGGCTGATCGCCAACAACAAGCAGGTGACCTGGTACCCGCGCGAGGTGGGCGAAGGCCGCTTCGGCGAGTGGCTGGAGAACAACGTCGACTGGTCGCTCTCCCGAGACCGCTATTGGGGCACGCCGCTTCCCATCTGGGTGTGCGACAAATGTGAGGACGCTCGCTGCATAGGAAGCGTGGAGGAGCTCAAATCCCTTTCGGGACAGGCTGAGTTTCCCGATCTGCACAAGCCCTACATCGACGAGGTTTCCTTCGCGTGCGACAAGTGCGGTGGCAAGATGGTGCGGACGCCGGAGGTCATCGATGTCTGGTTCGACTCCGGCAGCATGCCGGTGGCGCAGTGGCACTATCCTTTCGAGAATCAGGAGAAATTTCAGCGCAGCTTCCCGGCGGATTTCATTTCCGAAGGCGTCGACCAGACCCGCGGGTGGTTTTACTCGCTTCTGGCCATCGCTACGATGCTTTTCGACAAGCCGTGCTACAAGATGTGCATTTCCAACGACTTGATTCTGGACAAGCAGGGCCAAAAGATGTCCAAGTCCAGAGGCAACACGGTGGACCCCAAGTCCATCCTGGACGCGTACGGCGCGGATGCCTTGAGATGGTACCTGCTGACCGTCAGTCCGCCGTGGGTGCCCACTCGCTTCGACACCGACGGGGTGAGGGAGGTGCTGCGCAAATTCTTCGGTACGCTGGCCAACGTCTACTCCTTTTTTGCGCTTTACGCCAATATCGACGGCTTCACCTACCGTCAGTCGGAAATCGCGGTGGAAAAGCGTCCCGAAATCGATCGCTGGCTGGTGAGTTCCCTGAACGGGCTGGTGGAGAAAATCGAGAACCAGCTCCAGCGCTACGATCTGACGCGTTCGGCCCGTGCGATTGCAGACTTTGTGATCGACGATCTTTCCAACTGGTACGTGCGGCGTTGTCGCCGGCGGTTTTGGAAATCGGAGATGGGACCGGACAAGCAGGCTGCTTACGAAACCCTGTGCGAGGTACTCCTCGCGGTTTCGAAGCTCATGGCCCCGTATGCTCCGTTTTTTTCGGAAGAAATCTACCTGAACCTGGCGCGGGTGTTGCCTGAGAGCCTGGAGAGCGTCCACCTGGAACGCTTTCCCAAGCCGGCGTTCGCGGAACACGGC
>CAYQOI010000044.1:0-13211 GCA_964419085.1 uncultured Cytophagia bacterium
GTCATGTCTCGGGTGAGAAGCCCCATCCCGCCGCGGAAAAACATGCTGAACTTCTCTCCGAACGTGGTGCCCCCCAGGGCGTCGCGCACGATGTTGACCAGCCCCTTCTCGTTGGCCTGCTTGATGTACTTGGCAACATACGGCACCAGAAGATAGACCCCGAAATCTTTTTTCAGCTTTGCATCCTTAAGAATCGCCTCGGTGACCAAAACGGACCGTTCGTGGGTGGACATCATCATGGCATGCACGTCGTTGTCGTAGCAAAAGTGGATGATCTCCATGATCCGCTGGATGTCGCTGAAATAGGCTTCTTTTTCATTGCCGGTCTTCGCGACCAGGTGGTTCACCCCGAAGAATTGGTTGTGACCAAGTACGATTGGGTCTTGCATGCTTCACTCCTGCAACTTAATCTACTGTCACCGGCGCGCCGTTTTGTTCGGCGGACTTGTAGATGCCGTCCACCAGCTTTTGCACTTCATAGGCGTTGCGGAGATCGCTCCCGACCTTACCCCCGCGTTTGACCGCCTCGACAAAAGCAATGTCCTGCCGCGAATACTGCGGCCCTCCCACGTCGATCTCCACACCTTGAAACAGGTCGGGCTTGAAGTAGTTGTTCCAACCGGCACGATATCCGTTCATGGTCTTATCCAGATAGAGTTTGACCACATCGTCGTTGACGACGAGATTGCCAAACTCGCCATTGATCTCGATGTTGATCTCCAGTAGACGGTGGTGCCGCTTGCTCCAGGATGAATCGAGCCAGCCGCTCAACCCGTTTTTGAATTTGAAATAGGCATGGGCAAAATCCTCGACTTCCGTGGAGTACCAACTCCGGACGTGTCCGGACACAAACTCGACCTCGCCGAAATACCAGCGCAGCAGGTCGATGAGGTGGGTCGCCTGGCCGATGACCACGCCTCCTCCGGATTCCTGTTTCTTGTAACGCCACCCTTTGCCGGTCTTAAACAGTTGCGCCACGTAAATGGTCGCACTGAAGGTGACCAGTTGCCCCAGCGCACCGGAATCGATGATCTCCTTGGCTTTCGCGAACGTCTCAACGTAGCGCATCATGTAGCCTACCATGGTGGTCAGGTTCTTCGCTTCCACCTCCTGCACCAATTCAGTGGCTTCCGAGCTGAACGCGCACAACGGTTTTTCCACCAGAAAGTGAATCCCCCGCTTCACACACTCCCGGGCCATGGGCACATGCAAAAAGACCGGTGTGGTGATCACGGCGACATCCGGTTTCTCCTGATCCAGCATCTTCACATAGTCGTCGTAGACGCCGATGCCCTTTTTGAGATTCTTAGCAAAGGTCAACAGCAAGTTGGATGTGTCGGAGATGGCGCACAGCTCGACGCCCTCCAGAGAATTCATGATTCCCGCGTGGAGCATCCCCATCTTGCCCACGCCAATGACTGCGACTCTCATACGATCAACTTCCCTTTGATTTCGATGATCCCAAATCGACGTTTGACTTCTTCGATTCATCCTGCCCATCCTCGGACATGCCGTTGAAGATGGAGCGCTTGCGAACCTCGATTTTCTTCACCCGGTACTGCACGTCCTCGATGAGCTGCCGGTTGCCGCGAATGAGGTCGGCCAATAGACCGATCATAAACACCTGAAACCCGATCAACATCAGCACCGCGGACAAGATCAACGATTGGATGTGTCCGCCGCCGTTCCCGGTGAAATAAAAGTACACAAATCTCAGGGACAGGAGTAGCCCACCCGAGAAGACCACTCCACCGATTATGGAAAAGGCCTTCAACGGCTCATACATGGTGTAGATGCGGAAGATGGTCGCGGCCGAACGTTTGATGTATTTCGGAATGCTTCTGAAAAGGCGGGATTCCCGCAACGTTTCGTTGGTCTCGACCGGCACATGCGTAATGGCGATGTTGCTCTTTCCCGCCTGGATGATAGTCTCGAGCGTGTAGGTAAAGCGCGACAGAACATTGAGACGAAGTGCTGCATCCCGGCTGAAGGCCCGAAAACCACTGGTAGTGTCCGGAATCTCGGTGTCGGAAACATGGCGCACAACCCAACTACCCAACGCCTGCAGCCGTTTCTTGATGAAAGAAAAATGCTCGATGCTGTCCACCTGCCGGTCGCCGACCACCATATCCGCCTCACCTCGAAGAATGGGCTGAATGAGTCTGGCGATATCCTCCCCGCGATATTGATGGTCCGCATCTGTATTGACGATGATGTTCGCCCCTAATTTGACGCAGGCATCCAATCCGGTCACGAAGGCCGCAGCCAGTCCCTTGTTGTTGGTGTGGCGCACGATGTGATTCACGCCGCATTCCCGCGCCACCTCCACGGTCCGGTCGGTGCTGCCATCGTCGATCACCAGGGTTTCGATCTCATCGACGCCGTCGATCTGCTCGGGTAAATCAGCAAGCGTCTTCGGGAGCGTCTCCTCCTCGTTGAGGCACGGTATTTGAATGATGAGTTTCATCTACTCCAGAATCTCTTCGATGGTGTATTCTTTGATCTCTTTCGCATGCGTGAAGATGATCATCTCTCCGATCAAGCCGATGGAGATCATCTGAATCCCGATCACCAGCAGCAGTGCGCCAAGCAGCAACAACGGTCGCCCGGCGATTGGCCCAAACTGAAACACTCTGTAGAAAAACAGGTAAAGATTCATGAGCCCGCCAACCAGAGCAAAAACCAGACCAATGAAACCCAGGAAATGCAATGGTTTCTTGGAGTAGTTGGTGAGAAAGATCACCGTCACGATGTCCAGAAGGCGCTGGATGTACTCGGTGAGATATTTTGACTTGCGAAACTCCCCGGGGAGTTGGGCGATCTTCTCATCGCTCACCACGTAGCCCTTGCGCGCCGCGAGGATGGGTAGGAAAATGTTCAAATTGCCGTACATGGGAACATCCTCCAGCACATCCCGACGCGCGGCAAACACGCCGCTGTTCACATCATTCAGTTCAATTTTTGAAACCCGTTTGATCAGCCAGTTGAAGACACGCGAAATGGTCTGATTGAGCGGCCAATCTTTGCGCGGGTGCCGCCATCCCATAACCAGATCGCAGCCCTGCTCCAGCTTGCGGACCAACCCATCGATCTGTGACGCATCGATGCGAACACGGGTGGTAAAGAAAACGATGTTCTTGCCGCGCGCCTGCTTAAAACCAGCGTCGAAGGCCGCAGCCTCACCAAAGGAACTGCGCAGCCTCACCAGCCGGACTCGCTTGTCCTGCTTCGCGATCCCCTTCAACACCTCCCACGATCGATCCCGGCTGCCGTCGTCCACATAAATCACCTCAAACTGCCCCTTGAGGCGAGAAAGGCTTTCCACAAGCGCCCTATTTGCGCCGGCAAGCTCATCCTGAAAATTCGACACCGCCACGATCACCGACGTGGCCGGCTTCCGAGACGTCGCCGTACGTTTCGCTTTCGTTTTCTTCGGACCAACTGCGGTCACAACTTGCTCCTGCATGCCAACCCTTCCTTAGTGTCAATTCTCGGTTTGTACGGAAAAATACTCGCGCAATTGTTCGTTCTTTCTGTCGCCGGTACTCACCACCATGTTTGCGAGTAGGCCAAAGAAGATAAACTGGAACCCCGCAACGACCATCAGGAACGACAGGGAGACCAAAACGTTCAGATCAGAAAGTCCATAGGAGCCGGACGCCAGCAAATAAGCGCTCCCGGCGATGCTGCCCAAGCCTGCGAGGTTGAACAGAAGCCCCAGTCTGCCAAAAAAATGTAGCGGCTTGTTCAGATACTTGATGAATAGGTTGAGGGTGGTTAGATCCATGATCACCTTGAACGTTCGCGTCAAATTGTATTTGGATCTTCCGAACTGCCGGGCGTGATGATTGACCACCATCTCGGCGATTCGCGCCCCTTCGATGCGAGCCAGGGCGGGAATAAAGCGGTGCATCTCTCCGTAAAGCCGAATCTTCCGGATGATTTCGGCGCGGTAGACCTTCAACGAGCACCCGGTGTCGTGCAGTTGCACCCCGGTGAAAAACCGGATGATTCGATTCGCGATCTTTGACGGCACCTTTCGGATGAGCATCTTGTCTTTGCGGTTCTTGCGCCAGCCCGCTACGATGTCGTACCCCTCTTCCAGCTTGCTCACCATCGCGGGAATATCGCCGGGATCGTTTTGCAAATCGCCGTCCATGCTCACCACGATGCGCCCGCGTGCCTGTTCGAACCCCGCGGCCATCGCGGCAGACTGACCAAAATTACGCCTGAACTTCACCACCTTGAGACGTGGGTCCTGTTGGTGCAGGGTTCGCAGAACGTCGTAGGTGCGGTCGGTGCTGCCATCGTCCACAAAGATCAGCTCAAAGGACAGGCGCGTGCCATCCAGCACATCGCGCAGCCGCTCATACAGAATCTCCACGTTCTGCTCCTCATCCATCACAGGTACAACGACGGAAAGGTCCACGGTTCTGTGGTTCCCGTTGCGCGTTATGACATCAGTTTTTTTCATCGGCAATCCTGAGGAGCAACTTTTTCCGAAACTTGACAAGCTTAACCACGGCCAGAACCGGCAAGAAAACCACCACTTCCCAAACTGCAACCAGGAGATTGTGCACCACAAACAGGTTCTGGAAAAACACGTCGCTGCGGCCCACCTTGTGCACGGACAGGAAAATCGGAACCGGCGAAATCACAAACTCTTTGCTAAAGGGCCAGAACATGGGAACACCGAACGGCCCGCTGGTGTCCTGCGTGAAATAATCGAGGACCACGTGTGAAAAATAGACCGTGGTAAAAATCAGAAAGTAGCCCAAGAACGATTTGTCCTTTCGCCAGGCGTAGTACCCACCCAGCAGAGCCCCCACCACCAATGCCGCGCCAAGACTATGGCTCAGATAGTGATGATGGTAGAGATTTGGATTCCCCACCAGAAACCCGGGCAGAAAATCGATATCTGGAAGGTTCGCCACAACCGCGAAAAGCAGGACCGTTGCCCACGAGGTTCTTTCGCGTTTCTGCTCTAATGTTTCGTAAAGCGTGTATCCCATCAAAGAATGTCCGAATGGTAGCGGCATGTAACTGCAACTCCGTTGTTGAGTGTCCTCAGATTCTCAGTTGTCGAAATTGTTTTGCAGCCAAAGCTCTAAAATGAGCAAGGCGTACAGACGGTGCGAGTAGTCCTTTTTTTTCTGCATGTGCAACCGCAGCATCTTCTGGAGGGTTGCGGGTTGGAAAAAACCCCGCCGTTTCACCGCGCTCTCAGACAGGACGTCCTGAATCAGCTCCCGGAAGAGAGGACTCTCACGCATCCAGTTTTTCATGGGAACGTTGTGCCCCATTTTGTCTTTGCGAAAAACGATTTCGTCGGGCAGAATGCCCTCCATCGCCTTCCGCTGAATGTATTTGACCTTTGAATACCCCTTGATCTTGAGACTCGCCGGGATGGTCGCGGAGAATTCGATGAGTCGCGGGTCGTGCAACGGGAACCGGGCTTCCACGCCGAAAGCCCGGGTAAGCCGCAGCCGGTCGACGTGAAAGTGCACCAGCGTCTGGTAGTCGCCGTAGAGGCTCCGGCTCAGCAGATCGGGACCGTCGGCATCGGAGTAGAGCCCTGTGATGTCTTCGTAAGAATTCAGGTCGCCGAGTTCTCCGATGAGGTCCGGATCGAAGAGAGCGATGAGCTCGGGCGCAGAGTAATAGATCCGCCAACGATTGCTCAACAGCTCCCGCGGAAAACCGTAACTGTACGCGAACCGCCTGGTTTTGACCAGAACGCTTTTCTTCTTGTCCGAGTCGGGGAGCAGTTGCGCGGTTTTGGTGATGCCGTATCGAAGGGGAGCGGGAATCCGGTCGAAAAGCGCGGCCATTTTGTCCGCCACGTAAACGGGATGGCCGGCGTACAGCTCATCACCTCCGTCGCCCGTCAGAATGTATTTCACCTGCTCACCTGCGGCCCTGCCCAAGATGAACGAACCCAACTCCACACCGATGTCGCACAGGGGTTCCTCCATCCAAGCAGTCATCTCGGCGAGATGGGTCAGTTCCTCCGCGGTGAATTCGATTTCGTTGTGTTGCGTCTTGTAGTGCTGCGCCATCACCCGGGCGAAGTGCGATTCGTCCACATCCTTGTTGTCGCACCTGAACGAAAATGTGTGCGTGGGCCGGTCCACCAGACCGCTGATGAGGCCCACCACGGAGCTGGAATCCATGCCTCCACTCAAAAACGCTCCGGGGTCCGAGACCTCCTCCCGCGCCCGGATTCGGATCGCGTCCCTGGTCAGCTCCACCAGCTCCTGCGCGTAATCCTCGATTTGCCTGCCATTCTGATTGCGGTAGGAAAGAAACCAGTAGCGCTGGATCTTCAGCTCCCCCTTCTCCAAAACCAAATAGTGGCCAGGCCGCACTCTACGGACATTCTTCACAAGTGAGTCCAGGCCCGGGTTGTAGTTGAACAGCAGATAGTTACGTATCGCGCGAAAGTTGAACTCCCGCGGGATGCCCTCGAACCCCACCAGTCCCCTGAATGATGACGAGAAAACCAGCCGCTTGCCGTCCCAGTAGTAGTAAAGCGGCTCAAATCCGAGGTGGTCTGCGACCAGGAGGAGGCGTTCGGCGGGGGCATCCCAGATGGCCGCAGCGAACTGGCCGTTCAGACGCTGGAAACACGCCTCCCCGCTCGCCTGGTAACCCAACAACATCGTCCTGGCGGTACTGTGCGGCTGCTCTTTGTCGGTGGGGAGGTCGTGCTTGAAAATGTTCCCCGAGGCACACACCGCGAGGTTTTTGTTGGCGGCCATCTCCAGGCCCGTGCCGCCGTCGATGGTCGCCACGCCGGTCTCGCTGGCACCCAGCGCGACGTTCTGGTTGACAAAAGCACTGGTCGCTTTTCCCGCATAGCGCGACGGCAAGAGTTGAAAGAGCTTCTCTTTGCCCACGACTTCCGAAGGGTTGACGTTTACGATGCCAAAAATCATCGGATTCTCCTCACTGAGCTTCCACCCTTTCCTTGTGGGGTGATGTCTTTTTCTTTCCTTTTCTTCGGTCCGCGAGCACTTTGGCCGGCAGTCCCGCAGCTACGGCAAATTCGGGCACATCCTTGTTGACGACTGCGCCCGCGCCCAAAATGCTGTCACGACCGATTCGAACGCCATCGAGTACCGTCACCCCGGCACCCAGCCACACGTTTTCTTCGATGGTGATGCCTTTTGAAGAACGCCCTTGCAACAACACCGGCAGGTCGGTGCGGTCGCTGTTGTGCGTGCCGCCCACCAGGTAGCAGTAAGCCGCCATCAGATGATTTGCGCCCACCGTCACAGAACTCAGCGACGTGATGACGCAGTTGAAGCTGATGTTCACGTTGTCTTCGAGAACGATGTCACCGTTGTGACAGGAGAGGATCGTTCCTCGACCGATGAACACCCCGTTGCCGATGCGGATACCCTTGTTGCTTTGTCCCTTGGCATCCAGGACGCAGTTGTCATCGATGACGACGTTGTCACCGATGTGGATTTTCCTGGGGTGCCGGATGGCCACGTTGGCGCCGAACGCCACGCCTTTGCCCACAGATCCCAGAATACGAGGATAAAAAATCGAGCGCAGCAAAATGCCCAGCGCACCAGGCACCCAACTGAACAGCGTAACGATGAGCTCGTATTTGAGCATGGCCCAAAAGCCTTTTTCACCCAGGAAAATTTCCTGGTATTTTTCGGCTTTGGACTTCTTTTGGTCGAACAGCTCTTTTTGCGTATCCACCAACTGTCCGGCTTGACTCGACGACATCGGGACTCCTCCGATTAAATGGCGAATCTAATTGCCTCGAAACTTATTGCGGATGACAAGCCTGGCCAGAATCCCCATCCGAATCAATGCGTCTCGGTGCCCTTTTCTGTTCCGCAACAAGGCGTAACCTTTCTTGCTCAGGCTCTCCACATAACGTCGATAGAACACCTCGCTGGCCGAAATCTGCGGGTTTTGCAACGCGGTTTCGTAGCCGTACCTCAAGAGCATTTCCCCGGCGACGGCCTCGAAGACGCGCAAATCGTCAGGCGTCATCCGAGTGCGCCACTTCTCTTTGTTATCGGACAGGACCGGCTTTTTAAGATTCTCCTGATTGTGTTTGTCGGTTTTGTAATTGGTGCCGGTTTTGTGATACTCCAGCATCGCGGGCGTGTAATCTTCGCCAAGGAATTCACACACCTGGGAGAGCAGACGCTCGGGAGCCGCCAACAACTCTTCATACCGCAACTCGAAAATCCGCCGTTTGTCCACCTGCGCTTTTACCCGCTCCACTTGCCTCAGGTACGCGACCCAAAATCTGGCGCCCGCATAAATAGACTTGGGGCCAAACCTCGCATTCAACAGGGAAAGCGCCACATCGCGGCCGTCGCGCACGATATGAATAATCCGGGCCTTGGGGAAAAAGGTGGAAATCTGATCCCAGAAATATATGTGATGCGGTGTCTTCTCACCCCACCGGGATTTGTTTTGCTTGCTCGCCCACGAGCACATGACGGCATCCATCACGCCTCCAAAATCCGGCGTGCGCACGGATGACAGAATCTCGCCGCGGTCCAGCGGCGGCGTCCAATCCTGCATCACATCGGTGCGCAGGATATCGTCCACCAGACGCTCCAGGTTTGCCCGGACGGAGAGGTCCCCGTAGTACTTCAGCCACGGATAGAATGTGTTGAACAGATGCGACTCGTACGGCACGGCCAGCTTCGGGTGGCTGTTCAGCATCCTGCTCAGGAGCGACGTGCCGGACCGCGCGCACCCGAAGATAAAAAAAGGCTCATCCGACAACGCTGCTTTTCCCTCTAGTTGGACTTTTTCCAAATGATTAACGCCCATTCTCAAACCGTTTTCTTGACCACAAATCAGACCATCTAACAAGTCGGTTCATTGGCCTCTACCGGCACCAGGCCCGTCTTCGGTTGTTTGTCGACGATCCACAAAACGATTCCCGGTACCGCGGCGACGATTTGCACCACCAAAAACATGACCCCAACACTGATGCTCACCTCATTGGGAATCCCCAGCGTTTTGAAAAAAAAGACCAGAGCGCCCTCTCGCACCCCTAATCCACCCACTGAAACCGGCAACATCACGACCACGAAAACGATGGGAATGAACACCAGGTAGTAAATCATGTCCGCCGAGTGACCAAACGCCTGATAGATACAATAGAAAATGATGGCCCGGAGGACCTGCATCAGGATCGAGATCGCAAAAATGCGCACAAAAACGCTTTTTATCGTCGCAAGGTCGGTCAGATCTGACAGAAGCCCCATGAACTTGTGGGCAAGCCTTTCATATCTGGAGCGGCGCAGGAAAGCAAGCGTGCTGATTTTTTTCCGCACGAGATAGATCCCGAACCAACCGAAGATGAACACGGCCTGCGCCACCAGCAGGGGAACCACGAGATTGGTGCTCAGTCCCAAATGCTTTGCAATCAGGCTTCCCACAAACGCGACAAAGAACATCGAGTAAAGGCCGATGAGCCGGTCGAGCAACAATGTGACGGTCACGTTGCCGAGCCTTCCATATTTTCTGAACAGCTGGTAGCCCTTGGCAACATCCGCGCCCAATCCTCCGGGCAACACCTGACCCAGAGACGTGCTGATAAAGGTGATGCGCGTGAGTTCCAGCAACGGAACCGGAAACGCATGTGCGGCAAGAATGTATTGCCATCTCACCGCCATGAGCATGCGCAGGCTCAAGACGATCATCAGCGCAAGCGCAAGCCAGTAAAGATTGAGATGCGCGAAGAGCTGCAAGACCAGCGAGAGATCCATGGATCTCGCCAGGAGAAGCAGGATAATCCCGCCAACCAGAACCTTCAGCAAATAGGAAAGCGTTCTCTTCCGCATCATCAAACCGTCGACTTTGTGACCCCCTTGGTTTTGCTCTGCGATTCCTTTCTCCCTACCTGCCCGAGACGGCCGTTTTCTTTGGTCCCAAGCCGGCGCCAGATCTCGTCCATCAGGCGCATGGATTGCAATCCTTCTTCGGGTGAAACGGGTACGGGCTCATCCAAAAGAACGCTGCGGTAGAACAGACGAATCATCCGCTCTGTGCCTTCAAACAGGCTCAGTTTTCCCATCATAAAGTGAAACAAATTCTTCAAGCCGGCGCCGAGCAATGTTTTGCCGCGACGGATGTTCGATAGATTTCGGCTGATGGTTTTGGGAAGAAATCCCGGGCTGCGATCCACAAAGACGTATTTGTTCAAGACATCCACCGTCATACTGCCCTTGGTACCGTAGATCCGCATGAACTGGTAGCGCGGGGACGCAGCAAGCGAAACACATAGCGACCCAAGCACCTCGTCGCCTTTCAGCAGCACGCGCAGTTCGTCGGATTGCATATAGGGCACGACCCTGAAGTAGCCGGCGGCACACCCGGTGAGCCGAACCTCCGGCATGACGTCCATCAACAGAGAGATGGGATGCGAGATGAAATCCTGGTACAAAGAGCCGGGCATCCGGTAGAACCAGGCGTCCCTCGCTTCGTAGCTAAGCGCGCGGTTACCTGCATCCGAACTCAACGATACGCCGTACCAGCTTTCCACGTAGGTGATGCGGCCCAGCTCTCCCCGGGCCAAAATTTCCCTGGCCTGCAACATGACCCGGTCGAAAAGATGGTTGTGCCCCACCGAGAGTTTTACTTTTTTCTTCCTCGCGACCGCGACCATTTTTTTGGCTTCTTGGGCATTGAGCGCCATGGGTTTTTCCACCAGCACATGGCACCCCGATTCCATGGCTTCGATGGCGAGTTTCGCGTGAAGTTGAGCGGGAGCAAGAATGTGCACAACCTCAGGCTTTTCCCTTTGCAGCATGTCGGACAATGTATCAAATGTGGCCGGCACACGGTATTTTTGCGCCAGACGCTCTCGCGCGTCCACCGCCGGGTCGGCCAGAGCGATGATCTGCGCGTTGGGAATCCGGCTCAAAATCCCCAGGTGTACCTCCGCGATGGCGCCGCAGCCAACCACGCCCACGCGTACCGGCCTGTCGGAGGGGATTTCCACCTTGCCATCGACAACCGGAAGCCGTCTTCGAGGCACACGTCCATCGCGATGCCAGCGCAGAAACTCAGAGATGCTTTTCGCAAATTCCACGCCGGGTTTCCAGCCCAACTCGCTCTCGATGCTCTTCGTGGAATAAAACAGACTGGTGGACGCGGTTTTGAGGTAGAGGGGCCGCAGCGGTGCGCGTCGCCCCAACACACCAAAAAGCACTTGAAAGCCAAAACTCACGCTGCGCAAAAACCAGTACGGCACAGCCACCACCCGAAGCTCCGGGTTCACCGTTGCCCGGACTTTGTCCAGAAATGCCTTGCGGCTGATGGTTTCCTGCTCCATGATGTTGTAAGCCTTGCCCACCGCGCTGCGATTTTCGATGGCAAGCCACATGGCATCCGCCACGCTCTGTACATGGCAAAGCGGCAGGGCACTCTCTCCGGAACCGATGAGGGCAAAACGCGTGCTCCCCAACGGCAGCCCCAGTTGTGCGGGATAAAGCGGCCCGCCCACGCCGTAGAGCGCCCCCGGACGCAAGATCACACACGGCACGTTGGCCCCGTCGATGTACTCCTGCACCACTTTCTCGGCTTCGATCTTCGACCGTGAGTAGTGCGTCAATTGTTCGCTCTGAAACGGCATGTCTTCAGTGAAAGTGAAGCCATCGTGGGCCCGGGTGTGGTCGTAGACGCTGACCGAGCTGATGTAGACGAACCGCTTGATGCGTCTTTTCTTGCAGAGCTCCAGCAGCTTTCTCGTGCTTTCCACATTGATGGCGTAAAAATCCTCCCAGCTCCCGGCCATCGTCGCCGCCGCGTGGACCACGACCTGCACACCCACCATCGCACTCCGCAAGACCGCCGCGTCGCGTACGTCACCGAATACCAGCCGAACGCCGCGATCCTGAAGCCAGCGGTAATCCGAGCTCTGCCGAACCAGCGCAACCACCTCACACCCCTGATCCAGGAGCTTCGCCACCAGATGGCGTCCGAGAAATCCCGCGCCCCCTGTGACCAAAACCCTGAGCGGGCGTCCGTTTTTGCTACTCCGTTCTGTCATGCCTCCTCACTTAGACGTTAGCCGAATTCAAATCCAACCCTGTTCCTTGTACCATTTCGCGGTCCTGGCAAGCCCTTCTTTCAGCGGTACCCTGGGTGTGTAGCCCAGCTCCTTCTTCGCCTTGCTGATGTCGAAGGCGCGGTCTTTGGTGAAAAAGTCCAGCCTGCGCCGGTACAGGGGCGGTTCGAGTCCGAGCGGTCGACAGATCATCTCACAGGCCGCGGCGGCGAAGTAGACGGGCTTCAGCGGCACCCGCTTCCTGGGCACGGGTTTCCCCAGCACATCCGCGATCAACTCCACCAGCTCCTTCAGGGTCATATACTCCTCTCCACCGATGGTGTAGATGTTTCCCACGGCTTCCTTCTTTTGACCAGCCAAAATGATCCCTTGCACCAGGTCTTCCACATAGGTGAGATGGTACAGCACGTTCCCGTTCCCGATCATCCTGAACTTACCGTTGTTGATGAACTTGAACAGCTTGAGAAACCGCGTGTCGCCCGGACCATAAATCCCCACCGGTCGCACCACCACCCCTTCCATGTCATGGTCCTGGAAAAAACGCAACGCCAGCTTCTCCCCTTCCATTTTGGATTCCTGGTAGTGGTCACCGGGATTGTACGGCGCAGTTTCCGGAGCCGGAGGCTGCGCGATTTCCCCTTGCACGCCCACCGTACTGCAGTGCACAAACCGACGCACTCCGCTGCGCTGAGCCGCCTGCAGCAATGCCGCGGTGCCATCGACGTTCACCCGCCAGAACTGCTCTTTGGAAATCCCCTCCTGGCGGTAAGCCGCAGCGACGTGAAACACCACGTCCACATTTTCCAGCGCGCCGTTGCTGAGCGCCAGACTCGCGAGGTCACCGGAAACAAGCTCCACCTGCAAATCTCGGAGATGTTCGATCTTGCTGGTGTTCCTCACCAGCGCACGAACCGCATACCCTTGCTCGATGAGCTTCCGGCAAAGATGGCTTCCCGTAAAGCCGCTCGCTCCGGTCACAAAGGCAAGCTTACCCATTTTCCTCCGTCACGTTGTAGATTTCGCCGGTCTCCCGAATCTCATCCCGCATGCGCTCTTTGCTCCAGCCCAACTCCTCAGCCATCAGTGCAGCGCACTCGTGCAGCGCTGCCTCTCCCGGATGCTCTCCGGAGCCCAGCTCTGTCCTTCTGCG
>CAYQOI010000045.1:0-13072 GCA_964419085.1 uncultured Cytophagia bacterium
GCTCGGGTTCGATCTGCGTCCCATCGCGGAGCTGTACCGGAGGCTGTACGGCTCGCGTGGCGAAATCCTGCTCAACGTGTTCGACTTCTTCGAGGGCACCCCGGGCGAGCATCTGCAGGTAAGGTACCTGCTCAAGTAAGGGCACGGCAGCGAGGCAAACGACGGGCCGCTCTTGTGATTCTTGTTTTCCCCTCTTTGTTTTGACCAATTCGCGTAGCTCTGGAGCGCGCTGAAGCCCTGCGTCAGCCCTTCAATCGCTTCGAAGGAAGACAGCCCGGGCGAAATCCGCTGGTTCCTTTCCTCGGTGTACCGGTCGTTTCGGCTCTGCTCAGCGACCGGCGTTTTCCGCTCCTCCTTCCGGTCCCCGAGCGTCGTCGAGGGGACATGAGGTTCCAACCAGAGCCGGTATCGCCCGTTCCCCCACCTGAAGATATGACAGAAATGACAACGTCTAAAACGATAATTAGGCAGCACTAAAAAAGTTGTTGCATCTAGCAAAGTTATTTGTTATTTTTCAGCCAAAATAGATTCAATAACAAGACAGGCAATGACAAAATGCTGACCCAGTCGGTTCAAGACTATTTGAAGGCCATTTACAAGCTGGGGGCGGAAAGCTCGCCCGTGAACACCAACGCGATTGCGGAGCGGTTGCAGGTCTCCCAGGCTTCGGTGACGGGGATGATCAAAAAGTTGGCGGAACTGAAGCTGATCAAGCACCAGCCCTATTACGGAGTGGAGCTGACCGAGGCGGGGCGGAGGATCGCGCTGGAGATCATCCGCCACCACCGATTGCTGGAGCTCTATTTGGCCGAGGCGTTGGGCTACCCGTGGGACAGAGTTCACGATGAAGCCGAGAAGCTGGAGCACCACATCTCCGAGGAGTTCGAAGCCCGGATGGCGGAGTTTCTTGGGCATCCCGAGTTTGACCCTCACGGCGCGCCCATCCCCAACGAAGATGGCACCATCGTGGAGCGGCAACTGCGGCCCTTGACCGAGGCCACACCGGGCACGCGGGTGCGCATCGAACAAGTGAGCGACCGCGATCCGGAGATGCTGCGCTACTTAGACAGAATAGGCATGTGTTTGGACTGCGAGCTGGAGATCATTGACCGGGCGCCCTTTGGCGGGCCTTTGACCGTCCAGTTGGGACAAAAGCAACTGCATCTCGGCGAAAAGTTGACCGACAGCATCTTTATTTCGGAGATTAAAGGGACGTAACGAACGATGGCAACTCAGGTCACATCATTCTTGGTGTTCGTTTTTTCCGTAGGGGTCCTGGCCCTGACCTTCTGGCCGGCGAGCGGCTTGTTCTGGAAATGGCGTCGGGGGCTGGAGAGCACCCAACGCGTGCTCATCGAAGACGCGTTGAAGCATCTCTACGATCAGGAGTACAAAGGGATCACCTGTACGCTGCAAAGTCTCGCGGGTGTGTTGGCGGTCAGCGGCGAAGAGGCCGCCAGGTTGATGGCCCGGCTGGCCGCGCTGGGATTGGTGGCGGCCAAAGGGGAAGGCTTTCAGCTCACTGCGGAGGGTCGCAAGGAGGCCTTGCGCATGATCCGTATCCACCGTCTGTGGGAACGCTACCTGGCCGACGAGACCGGAATCGCCGAGACCGAGTGGCACAAACAGGCCGAGCGTTTGGAGCACAACATGACAGACGAGGAGATGGAGGAGCTGGCCGCCAGGGCCGGGTATCCCAGCTACGACCCGCACGGCGACCCGATTCCCACCAGGTCCGGAAAGTTGCCTCCCAAAAAGGGACAGCCTTTGACCGACCTGGAGGAAGGGGAGCTCGCGCAGATCATTCATATCGAGGATGAACCCGATGCCATCTATGCACAACTGGTGGCGGAAAACCTGCACCCGGGCATGCGGGTCCGGATGCTGGAACGGACACCGGAGCGCCTGACGTTGACGGCCCAGGGCGAGGAAGTTGTGCTGGCGCCGGTGGTGGCCGCCAATGTGACGGTCGTGCCGTTGCCCAAAGACCTTGAACTGGTGGAGGAACCGCACGAAACGCTCGCTTCGCTGCAGCCCGGGGAAAGGGGCGAGGTGGTGGCGATCGCCCGCAGCTATCGCGGGCAGCAGCGTCGCCGGTTGATGGACCTGGGCGTGATCCCCGGAACCGTGATCACCGTCGAGATGCGCAGCGCAAGCGGTGACCCCACGGCCTACAACATTCGCGGCGCGACCATCGCGTTGCGCAAAAGTCAGGCAGAGAAAATCTATATTCGACGCATTGAGGAGAGTGGAGATGGCAAGCGGAGTTAACCCTGACGGATGTGCGGCCTGCCCGGCTCACCACGCGGCCAACTTGAAGAAGCTGGGCGTGGATATGGACTCCTGGGATTACGTGGTCGCCCTGGCGGGAAATCCCAACACCGGAAAAAGCACCGTGTTCAACGCGCTGACCGGCTTGCGGCAGCACACGGGCAACTGGCCTGGCAAGACGGTGACTCGCGCAGAAGGCGGCTTCTCCTACAACGGGAAAAAATACAAAATCGTCGATTTGCCCGGGACCTACTCGCTGCTGTCCACCAGTACGGACGAGGAGGTGGCGCGCGATTTCATCCTATTCGGCAGACCCGACGTGACCGTCATCGTGATGGACGCCACCCGGGTGGAGCGCAACCTGAACCTCGCGCTGCAGATTCTGGAGATCACCGACCGCGCGGTGGTGTGCCTGAATCTGATGGATGAAGCCCGCCGGCACCAGATCGAAGTCAGTGACCGCGCGCTGGCGCGTGAGCTGGGGGTCCCTGTTGTTCCTGCCAGCGCCCGCTACGGTAAGGGGATTTCAGAGCTTCTGCAGGCCATCGACGAGGTGGCGACCGGTTCCTTCAGGTGTCGCCCGCATCGCATCCAAACGGGCTCGAAGGAACTCAAAACCGCGCTTCAGGAGTTGACCGCCGACCTGGAGCGGGTTTTCCCTGGTCTGAACAATGCCCGTTGGGTCGCTTTGCGTCTGCTGGAAGGGGACCCGCGGATCATGGAGGCGGTTCGCTCCGGAGAGCTGGCTGAGCTGTCCGCAGGAGAGATGGAACTGCAGGGCGTCACCTCTGGGGTTTGATGCTAACGAGAATAGATTTGGCGTGATGATAGAACAGAATCTGGAAAAAGAGGCGATTCTGCAGAAGGCGCACCGCTGGCGCTGGGAGCTGGGCGACCGTCTGCACGACTCGCTGATGGAATCCATCTACCAGGATGCCGCGAGGATCGCGGGGAAGGCCGTCACCCGGGCAGGAGAGAAGCCGCGATTCGATTGGGACCGCACGCTTGACCGGGTGCTGACGAACAAGTGGACCGGGTTCCCCATCATGCTCATGATGCTGACCGCGGTGTTTTGGATCACGATTTCGGGGGCGAATGTCCCGTCGAAAATGCTCGCCACGCTGCTGCTGGACAACGTCCATCCGGCGCTCAAGCATCTTGCCGTCTCCGTGGGGATGCCCGTGTGGCTGGATGGCCTGCTCATCGATGGCGTCTACCTCGCGATGGCGTGGGTGGTGAGCGTGATGTTGCCGCCCATGGCGATCTTCTTCCCGTTGTTTACGCTTCTGGAGGACTTCGGCTACCTTCCGCGGGTCGCGTTTAATCTGGACAGCTTGTTCAGGAAGGCCGGGGCCCACGGCAAGCAAGCGCTCTCCATGGCGATGGGGTACGGGTGCAACGCGGCCGGGGTCATCGCCACCCGCATCATCGACAGCCCAAGAGAACGGCTCATCGCCATTATCACGAACAACTTTGCCCTGTGTAACGGGCGCTGGCCCACTCAGATTCTCATCGCCAGCCTGTTCATCGGGGCGCTGGTGCCCGACGCGCTCGCGGGGCTGGTTTCCGCATCGGCCGTCGTCGGGATCGCGTTGCTGGGCGTGCTGCTCACCTTTGTGACCTCCTGGCTGCTCTCGCAGACCATGCTGAAAGGGGAAGTTTCCGCGTTCAGTCTCGAATTGCCGCCTTACCGGCCGCCGCGGCTCCTGCAAACGCTTTACACCTCGCTCATCGACCGTACCATCATCGTCTTGTGGCGTGCGGTGGTTTTTGCCGCACCCGCGGGGGCGGTGATCTGGCTGTTGGCCAACATTCACATCGGTTCGCTGAGCATTGCAGAGCATCTGGTCCACCTGCTCGACCCGGTAGGGTGGCTGGTGGGGTTGAACGGCGTGATTCTGCTGGCCTACGTGATCGCGATCCCGGCCAACGAAATCGTCATCCCCACCATTCTCATGCTCACCGTGCTCAGCGCCAGGCTTTCGGGCTTCGGAGCGGGTGCCGGCGTCATGTTCGAACTGAATGACCTGGACGCGTACAAGATGGTGTTTCAGGCCGGCGGGTGGACGCTCCTGACCGCGGTCAATCTGATGCTCTTTAGTCTGGTCCACAATCCGTGCTCCACCACCATTTACACCATTTACAAGGAGACCGGCAGCAAGAAATGGACGGCGGTCTCGGCACTGCTTCCCGTGGTGATGGGATTCGGCATTTGCTTTGTGGTCGCGTGGGTGTGGCGCCTGCTGGCCTAGGCCTATTTCACTCTCCGGTATTTACCCAGGAACCAGGTGCGAGGACTGAGAGACACGCGGTCTTTCCCGTAGTACCCCCAGCCGACAATGGTGTAGGTGTCTTGTAGCACCGTTTCCTTGAAATATTCCACTTTCAACGGCTCGCGGACTTTTCTGCGCCAGACGATGGTGTGCGGCGCCGGAACCGTGCCCCGGTGTACCACCGTCTCATCCGGTTTGACGATGACACACCAGAGCCGGCCGTTCTGCACCTTGTTCACACCGTGACTTTCCACCGTGCGAGATCGCCCGTCCGGAGAACGATAGGTGTCTCGAATGGTGACCCGCTGGAAGTAGGGGGTCTCTGAGCGGTATCTCTGTTCCACATCGATGGCGGTTTCCAAACGCAGCGGAAGCCTTTGCAGGGTCTCTTCGTCGATTTCCGTCGGCTGACTCGGCCCGGAAATCTGGCCGCGCGTGTCCGCGTAGACGTAGAATTTGCCTCGCCAGAGGCCATCCAGGTCACGAAACACACCGGCAAATTTCCGGTCCCGGGATGAGACCTTCGGCGGCTTCTCGATCTCTTCGATCTTGTCTTGGCGCTGGTTACCACAGCCGACGCTCACCAGCAGCGAAAGAGCGATCAACAGGCAGGCATCTCGCGACATCGAACTTGTCTCCTTTGGTTTTGTATAATTAAGATAGAGTTTTCACGCACCCGTGTCAAAAGAATTATCTTGACATTGGGTGCAGTATTTTTTATAATTTGCGCGCTTGAGAGGGACGAGTTTACAAACAAAAGGAAGGAGGTAAGTGCGATGAGGAACGTAGCGTTTTTCTGTTTGGCGTGCGTTTTTCTCTTCGTCCTCGGTTGCGGTCATGAGGCGACGGTGGATGAGGTTGTCAAGATGGTGACGCAGGCCGCCGGCGGAGCAGAGAAATTGGACGCCATCACCGACCAGGTCTCGACGTGGGAATTCACCATGTACAAAATGCCTGCCACTGAAATGAAAGGGATGGAGAAGGAAAAGACCGAAGAAGGCAAGGGCATGACGTCGACGATGATCATCACGGCCAAGAAACCCAACAAGCTGCGGTTCGATTTCAAAGGGGCCGACGGCAACGTCTACATGTCGTCCTGCTACGACGGGGAAAAGGCCTGGCAGACGATGATGGGTCAGCACATGGCACAGAGTGAAACCCAGGCTCACGAGTTCGAAGTCATGGCCTCCACGTGGATCGATGGGTTTCTGCACTACCAGGACAAAGGCTTCACCCTGAAGCTCCTGCCCACAGAGGTACTCAGCGGCAAAAAGTACATGGTCTTGCAGTCCACCGACAAGTACGGCAATGTGCAGAAGTACTACATCGATCCCCAGACCCACTACATCGAACGGCAGGCCGGGAAGATGAGCAACATGCAAGGACAACTCGAAGACATGTACATGACCTTTTCCGACTACAAGATGTTCGATGGCGTGGCCGTGCCCCAGCAGGTGGCGCAGTACGATTCCAACGACGAAATGGTGTGGGAAGCCAAGCTGACTGAGGTGAAATTCAACACAGGAGTGCAGGACGACGTCTTCATGGAAAAAGCCATGACGATGAAATGAGTTCCGAAGGCGTCCACAGAAAAAAGGCGGTGGCGTTTGTTCACCGCCTTTTTTGGTTTGTGCCGGCGCACAGGCGAAAGTGTGCCGCGTGTTGAGGCCACGCTGCAGGAGGGTGGAATATGGAGGAGATTCCGGCCCAATGGCGCCGGATCGATGTCGGGGGGCTGGAAGGCCCGATCTTGATCCTCGGGGCGTCGGATGTGGGAAAAAGTACCTTTGCCCGCACCCTCTACCTTCGCGCTGAGGCGGCGGGCAAGTCTGTGGCTTATCTGGACGGCGACCCGGGGCAGGCTACGCTTGGTTTGCCCGGGACGCTTACGCTTGCGCTCCCCGACCGCGAACGGCCGGGCTTTCCTCCCGCCGGCAAAAGGTGGAGCCGTTTTATCGGTGGGACGAGCCCGGTGGGCCACATGCTTCCGGTACTCGTCGCCCTCAAGTCTTTACTTGACCTGGCGGCTTCTGCAGGTGTCACCGCCACGATTTGCGACACCACGGGGCTTGTGGATGCAAAGCAGGGTGGGGTCGTGCTGAAGCTGGCAAAGGTGGAGCTGCTTCGTCCCACGGCCGTGTTCGCGTTGCAGCGCGGGACCGAACTGAAGCCGATTTTGGAGCCTCTGAAACGGACCGGCTGGACCCGCGTTGTAGAGCTTCCGGTTTCGCCGGCGGCTCGGCAACGCACTCGGGCCGAACGCCGACACTACCGCGCCGCAAAATTCGCTGCCTATTTTGAATCCGCGCAACCGGTGGTCTTGCGTTGGAACGAATTGGCAGTTCTCCCGTTTCCCCTGTTTCGGTCGCATCAACTGCTCGCGCTGGAAAACAAGTCTGGATTTGTCCTGGGCCTGGGAATCGTGCGGTCTTTTTCTCGCACGGAAAAGACCGTAGAAGTTCTGACTCCCGTGAAGGACCTGGGAAAACTCTCGGCGCTCCGCCTTGGAGACATGGCCGTGGATCCGCACACCTCTCTGGACCGCCCGCTGAACTGAGTCAGGAGGGGCAACGCTGACTGCACACTGTCCGAGGTTAGGTGAGAAGGGAACCGCGCAAAGTCTCGAAGGTAAGCCGCGACAGGGCAAAACGAAGAACCAGTGCGAAAGGAGGCAAAAGATGCGAGTTTATCTGGTGCAACACGGTAAGTCCTTTTCAAAGGAAGAGGACCCGGAACGCAGTCTGACACCTGAGGGAGAAAAAGAAGTCGCGGGCATGGCGGAATGGGCTGCCCGGGCTGGCGTGGCTGTTGCGGAAATCAAGCACAGCGGCAAAACGCGCGCTCGCCAAACAGCGGAGATTTTCGCCGCGAACTTGCATCCGGAAGGCGGAGTTAGGGAAGCCCTTGGCATGAACCCGCTCGACGATGTTGTGGCGTTCGCGAACCAGCCCGGGAATCTCGAAGAGGGCGTCATGCTGGTGGGGCACCTCCCATTCTTGGAGCGTTTGACCTCTTTTCTTATCACCGGGTCCCCGGAAAGCAGCGTGGTCAGGTTTCGCAACGCGGGGATCGTTTGCCTGGAGCAACCTGCCGGGTCAGCGGCCTGGAGCGTGGCGTGGGCCGTGGTGCCGGAACTGTGCGGCTAAGAAGGAGCGGTTTGCCGCCGGCAGAAAGGCCGGGCAAAACAATTTCCTGCGCGAATAACTGCTTGCCTCAGGTGTACCACCGGGCGTCGCACTAACCAGGTTTCTTACGTTCATTTCGGAGGATGTCATGATTCACGTAAAACAGATCGCCCTGACGTTCGTCGCGTGCTTCTTGCTTGCGCCCAACCTCACGGCGGGGCAAACAGGCGTGCCGGTGGCGGGTACCTGGGAGGGCGTCTTGAAGACCGCGTCCTTGGACCTGCGGCTGGTTTTTAGAATCCAGGAGAAAAGCGACGGTTTGCTCTCCGCCACATTGGACAGTCCCGATCAGGGTGCGTTCGGAATCCGAGCGACTGAGGTGTCGTTCAAGGACGGCGCCCTCCGAGTGGTGTTCGCGTCTATCGGTGGAATCTTCGACGGGACGTGGCGTTCGGAAAAGAACGAGGTCAAAGGCGTGTGGCAGCAGGCCGGCAGGGAGTGGCCGCTGGTGCTCAGGCCGGCGCAGAAGCCACGCAGCGAACCCGACGCCCGCACGGCCGGTGAAAAGGTCTCGTCTGCTGACCAGCAGCGAATTGTCGGGTTCTGGCAAGGGACACTTAAGGGACCGGGATTTGAACTGAGAATCGTTTTCAAGATCAAAGCCAAAAACGACAGGCTCAGCGCAACCCTGGATAGTCCCGACCAGGGCGCACGGGACATTCCGGTGAGTGAGGTTTCATTCAAACAGAACCGGGTGCGTCTGGAGGCGAGGGGAATCGGTGGTGTCTACGAAGGGACGCTGCAGGAGGATGGGCGGAGCATTCGCGGGACCTGGCGGCAAGCAGGGCAATCTTTTCCTTTGACTCTCACCCGCACCGATGCCCCGGCAGAGGTGAAACGGCCGCAGGAGCCGAAAAGGCCTTTTCCCTACGAGGAGGAAGAGGTGGCGTTTGAGAACCGCGAGGCGAACATTCGGCTTGCCGGCACGCTGACCCTGCCCGCTTCCGGCGGCCCTTTCCCTGCAGTGGTGCTCATCTCCGGCTCCGGACCGCAGAACCGAGATGAGGAAATCCTCGGTCACAAGCCCTTTCTGGTGCTGGCAGACCATTTGACCCGCAAGGGCATCGCGGTGCTGCGCTTCGACGATCGCGGGGTGGGCAAATCGGGCGGAGATTTCAAGAGCGCAACGACCGAGGATTTTGCCAGCGATGTGCTGGCTGCGGTGCAGTTTCTCAAGACCAGGTCTGAAATCGATGCAAGGCAAATCGGGCTGGTGGGCCACAGCGAGGGGGGACTCATCGCCCCTATGGTTGCGGCGCGCTCCCGCGATGTGGCATTCATCGTGCTCTTGGCGGGTCCGGCCTTGCCGGGCGAGCGGATTCTCCTGTTACAAAAGGCGCTGATCATGAAAGCCGAAGGAGCCAGTGACTCGTTGGTCGCGCTGGACCGGCGCATGTCGGAAGAGATCTTTTCTATCATCAAACGGGAGCCGGACGAAGTCGCAGCCCGCGAAAAGATTTTGGCTTATGACCAGGAAGCCTGGGAAGCGGTGCCGGAGGAGCTGAAGCAGGAGGCTGAGAAGTACGGTGACCATCGCAGCGGCTTGATGCGAGGTTTGCAAATGTCCCTTACCCCCTGGTTTCGCTTTTTCCTGACCTATGATCCAGGACCGACGTTGCAAAAAGTCACCTGTCCGGTGTTGGCCCTCTATGGGGAAAAAGACCTGCAGGTGCCGGCCGGAGAAAATCGTCCGGCCCTGGCAGCCGCGCTCAAAGCAGGCGGCAACCGCGAGGTGACCATCGAGATTCTTCCGGGCCTCAACCACTTGTTTCAGACGGCAGAGACCGGAGCGCCTGGCGAGTACGGCAAGATCGAGGAAACCTTCTCGCCCGTCGCGCTGCGGGCCATTTCCGATTGGATTCAGGCGCGAAGGAAGCCTGTGAATCGCTAGACGCTATAGGTCACCGCCTGGCATGGCGTTGTGATGCGTTGGTGCGGCGCGCGCTTAATCACGAACGCCTGGCGTGGAATTTTTTCTTCAGTCGGTTGTAACTTCCGTGACCCCATTTTTTTGGTTGTTCTCCAAGACTGTTTTTCTTATATTGATTTATCTACAACAACAATTCCGGAGGGTGACGGATGAAAAAGCTATATCTGTTGATCTTTTTGGTCCTCTTTGTCATCAGTGCGAGTCTTGCGACGTTCAAGCAGGATTTTTCCCAGGTTGAGATCAGGACGGAGAAGGTTGCGGGCAATGTCTACTTGCTGAGAAGCAATGTGGCCGGGAATATCGGACTCTCTGTGGGAGAGGATGGCGTGCTGATGGTGGACGACCAATTCGCGCCGCTTTCGGACAAGATTCGCGCCGCGATAAAGAAGCTGGGTGGCGACAGTCCCCGGTACATTTTGAACACGCACCATCACCGCGATCACACCGGCGGCAACCCTAAATTCAGCGCTGAGAGCACGATCATTGCACACACCAACGTGCGCAAGCGGCTGGCGAGTGAGCCGAAGGAAGCGTGGCCGGTGATCACCTTCGACGAGTCCCTTTCTGTGCACATGAACGGCGAGGAGATCAAAGCGGTTCACTTCCCGCCGGGTCACACCGATGGCGACGCGGTGATCTATTTCACCGGCTCGAACGTGGTGCACATGGGCGATGACTTCTTTGCCGGCCGATTTCCTTTCGTCGACCTCGATGGCGGCGGCAGCGTTGAAGGACTCATTCAAAACGTGAAAAAGATTCTGGATGACCTGCCCCCAGGTGTGAAGATCATCCCGGGACACGGCCCGGTGTCCGGACGCAAAGAGCTGCAGGCGTACTACGACATGCTCGTGGGGACCAGCGAGGTCGTCAAGAAGCAGATGGTCGCCGGCAAGACTCTGGATGAAATCAAAAAGCAGGGCTTGCCCAGCCGCTGGGACGCCTGGAGTTGGCGGTTTGTCTCCGCGGAGCGCTGGATCGAAACGATTTACAAGAGCGCGCAGAATTCCAAGAAGATGTAAAGAGAGCGCCCGTGGCGAGTTGAATCAGGCGAATCGTTTTATCTTGCGGACCCCGAATCCTCGCCACTTCGGGGTTTTCTTTTGGCCTCGCGAAAGGGACCCGCTCTTATATGACGATCTTATCGGAGTCAAAACGGCTCAAGAAAGAATTGGGCCTATTCAAAATCTACGCCCTGGCCACCGGCGCCACATTGAGTTCGGGCTTCTTTCTCTTGCCCGGATTGGCCGCGGCTCAGGCCGGGCCGGCCGTAATCCTCTCTTACATGATCGCCGCTATTCATCTGGTTCCGGCCGTGTTCAGCATGGCGGAGCTCACCACCGCGATGCCGAGGGCTGGGGGCATCTATTATTTCGTGGACCGGAGCATGGGACCCCTGGTGGGAACCGTGGGTGGATTGGGCACTTGGTTGGCTCTGGTGCTGAAGATCGCGTTTGCGCTCATCGGTATGGGCGCGTATGTAGGCCTTTTTTTCCCTAAGGTCCCCATCAGAGAGCTAGCTATCTTTTTTGCACTGGTCTTCGGCTGGATCAACCTTTTCGGTGCGAAAAAATCAGGCGGCTTTCAGATCATACTGGTGGTGACTCTGCTGGTTTTGCTTTCCGGCTTCATGGCTCACGGGCTTTTGCAACTTCATTCAGAGTATTTTCGAGGTTTTTTTGCCAGAGGGTTCCAAACCATTTACGGCACGGCTGGATTGGTGTACATCAGCTACGTGGGCGTCACCAAGGTGGCGAGCGTGGCCGAAGAAGTTAAAGATCCGGAGCGAAATCTGCCAAGAGGCATGTTCTTGGCCTTGGGTTCTGCCGTCGTCATCTATGGGGTGGGGACGGCGGTAATGGTGGGGCTGATTCCTCCGTCTCGGTTTTACAATGACTTGACCCCGGTTTCCACCGCCGCGGAGATGCTGATTGGCAAGTCCGGCGCGTTGCTGATGACCATCGCTGCGGTCCTGGCTTTTTTTTCGGTGTCGAACGCCGCGATTCTCAGCGCCTCCCGCTACCCGCTCGCGATGAGCCGTGACCACCTCCTGCCGCGCTTTTTCCGATACCTGAGCAAACGCCGAATGCCAAAGATGGGCATCTACGCCACCGTGGGACTGGTGATTTCGATTCTGGTGTTCTTCAATCCCACAAGCATTGCAAAGCTGGCGAGTGCCTTCCAACTCATGCTCTTTGCGCTCAGTAGTGTTGCGGTTATCATTATGCGAGAAAGCCAAATCGACTCCTACGACCCCGGATATCGTTCGCCTTGGTATCCCTGGATGCAGATTGTTGGCATTGTGGCTCCGACGTTTCTCATTCTCGAGATGGGGCTCTACTCCCTGGCATTTACTGCTGGGCTCATCCTCCTAGGCGTGGCCTGGTATTTCGGATACGCGCGCAAGCGGGTGGCGCGCCACGGCGCAATTTACCACATTTTCGCTCGCCTGGGCCAGCGGCGATTCGAAGGTCTGGACCGCGAGCTGCGCGGCATATTGAAAGAGAAGGGACTCCGCGCCGCGGATCCCTTCGATGACGTCATCGCAGAGGCAGATGTGCTGGACCTGGATGGCAGGCCTTCCTTTGAGCAGGTAGTCCGCAAAATCTCGCGCCAGCTCTCCAAGAGGCTTTCCGTGCCTCCTGAGATGCTGGAAGAAAGTTTTATGGAGGGCACACGAGTGGGCGCTACGCCTGTTTCTCACGGCGCCGCGCTACCCCACATGCGGCTTCTGGACCTGGACCACCCGGTCATGGGAATCGTTCGTACCCGCACAGGTGTTGCGGTGGATGTCGACGATGAGTTCCTCGGTGAGCACGCGTCCAACGAACCGGTGTACGCGTTCTTTTTTCTGGTGAGTCCCGAAGAGAATCCCGGTCGCCATTTGCGTCTGCTGGCTCAGATCGCTGGTCAGGTGGATAACGAGGCTTTCATGCGGGAGTGGCTCAAAGCGAAAAACGAGCAGCAGATGAAAGAGCTCCTGTTGCGCGACGAGCGCTTTTTGTCTCTGGAAGTGAACTCGCGTTCGGCCACCGCGGCTCTCGCGGGAAACAATATTCATGACCTGGGCTGGCCGGAAGGCGTTCGCATCGCCCTGATCCGGCGCCAGGGACGCGTCATCATTCCTTCCGGCCGCACGACTCTGCGAGATGGCGACCGCCTGACGATCATCGGCGAGCCGTGGGAAATTCAGCAGCTTCGCCAGAGCTACCTGGAAGCCCACTGACGCGGCGTGGCCTTTTTTCTGTTGTGGGCGTTTTTGAAAGAGGGAAGGCGTTCCCGCCGCCTGGTGCTCAGGGAAGCGGTCGTTGAGCGGAGTCGAAACGACCGGGCGGGAAGGCCTCGCAGACGACGCTTCTCGATCCCAACAACACTGATTCGTGTCATTCAGGAGGAATCTCTTCAATAAGCAGCAC
>CAYQOI010000046.1:0-7112 GCA_964419085.1 uncultured Cytophagia bacterium
ACTACTCCGCAGAGGTGCATATCGGTAAATGAACCGTCGGATAAAAGAATCGCATTTGGGGAGTGTCAGCTCACCTTAGGAAAGAGGTGCACCATGGTCTTGCTAGGTAGTGTTCGCATCGTTTTGATCGTTGGCGCCGCCGTTCTGTTCGCGATCCTGACCCGGCGCCTTGCGCGGCGTCCCTTGCGAGGTTACCCCTTTATCCTTGGCGGTATCTCCTTGGTAACTGTGAATATGGTCGTGGGCGCGATGTACCACAGCGGCTTGGTGCCCGAGCAACTTCGGGAGAGCCTCCTCCCCCTCATCGGACCGGTGACCGGCCTTGTGGCCCAACCTGTGGGCCTCGCAATACTCCTGTTCGGGGTGTACCAACTTGTGCAGTCCTTACAGCCCCACCTCGATGCCCGATACTCCAGCCTCGTGGAACACGCCCTCGTGGGCGTCTACCTGGTACAGGACGGAAAGTTCGTGTTTGTCAACCCGAAATTCGCCGAGATCTCCGGCTACACAAGAAAAGAGCTGGTGGGCATGCGCGTGTTGGACCTGGTGGCGCCGCAAGACCGCAAGATTGTGGAAGAAAATCTCAGGGCGCGGGTTTCGGGAGAGAAATCCTACCTCAACTACCAGGCGCGCGCGATCAGGAAGAACGGCGAACTCATCACGGTGGAAGTCTATGGCAGCCGGTTGATGTACGACGGTCGCCCCGCTATCCACGGCACGCTGCTCGATGTGACGCAGCGAATCAAGGCCGAAGAAGCCGTGCGAGCGAGCCAGATGCGCTTCGACGCGCTGACGCGCAGCACGTACGACCTGATCAGCGAAACAGCACCCGACGGCCGGTTGCTCTTTATCAGCGAAAATGTCAAAGATGTGCTCGGCTACACCAGTGCGGAGCTCATCGGAAGTAACATTTTCGACCTGGTTTGCCCGGAGGATTTGCCTGCCGCACGCAAGGAATTCCAGCGAGCATTTACCACCACGTCTTCTGGCCGCACACTCTCTCGCTACCGGCACAAGAACGGCGAATGGCGCTGGCTGGAATGCGCGGGTCAGTTCTACCAAACCGAGGATGGGGAAACGCGTGGCATCGTAGTTTCCAGAGATGTCACCACCCGGAAGAGAATGGACGAGGAGATGCTCAAAGCGAGCAAACTGGAATCGGTGGGCGTCCTCGCCGGCGGCATCGCGCATGATTTCAATAACATTCTCACCGTGGTCTTGGGCAATGTTTCCCTGGCCAAAACGCTTGCTTCGGAAAAATCGGAGTTGCAGCAAATCCTCGCGGACGCGGAAAAGGCCTGCCTCAAGGCCAAGGATTTGACCCAACAGTTCCTGACCTTCTCCAAGGGCGGCGAACCGGTAAAGGAAATCGTTCCCATTGCCGGAGTGGTGCGAGAATCGGTCGACTTCGCTCTCCGGGGCTCGAATATCAAATGTGAATTTCGTCTGCCCGAGGACCTCTGGCCGGTGGAGCTGGACGAACGACAGTTTGGCCAGGTGCTGCACAATCTCATCATCAACGCGGACCAGGCGATGCCGGAGGGCGGAACGGTGTGGGTGGAGGGCGAGAATCTGGTGGCTACCAACAACCAACCGCTCCCGGCTGGTTCGGACAAGTACGTGAAACTCACCATACGCGATCAAGGGATCGGGATTCCCGAAGAGCACCTGCACAAAATCTTCGATCCCTATTTCACCACCAAGCAAAAGGGCAGCGGCCTTGGACTTGCCACTGCGTATTCCATCGTCAAGAATCACGGCGGCCTGCTGACCGTCGAGTCTCGCCTCGGGGAAGGCACGGCGTTTTACATTTACCTGCCCGCCTTTCCAGAGAGGACGCCCAGGGAAGTGCGCCGTTCAAACCACCAGAAGCAGACGATTGCCGGAACCGCCCAGGGGAGAGTGTTGTTGATGGACGATGAACCCGCGATTCGGTCGAGCGTGCGGCGGATGCTGCAACGCATCGGGTACGAGGTGGTGGTCGCGGAAAATGGGGCCGAAGCGATCCGGTGTTACAGCGAGGCCGTTGAGGCAGGCCAACCGTTCGACGCGGTCCTCCTCGACCTCACGATTCCAGGCGGCATGGGGGGCAAAGAGACCATCCAGCGGCTGCGGGAGGTGGACAGAGATGTCCGGGCCATCGTTTCCAGCGGTTATTCCAACGATCCGATCATGGCCGAGTTCGAGAACTACGGCTTCAAAGGGGTCATCGCCAAGCCCTACGAGTTCGACACCTTGCGCAGAGTGCTGACGCAGGTCACCGCGAGCGCGTGAACAGGAGAAGGAAAACAGCGCGTTAAACGGCTATGCTCTACGGACTGGTAGAAAACGTTCGCAGTTTGTTCAACGTCGGGGCCATCTTCAGGACCGCCGACGGCGCGGGCGTGTCAAAGCTTTTTCTCACCGGCATTACTGGAAGACCGCCGCATCGGGAGATCCGCAAAGTGGCCCTGGGCGCAGAGGAAAGTGTGCCGTGGGAGTACGCGCAGGAGAGCGTAAAGCTTGCGGCAAAACTGAAGCAGGAGGGCATCCGGATTGTCGCCCTGGAAGCCACGGAGACCAGCGTTCCGTATTTCCAACTGGATTACCATTTCCCGCTCTGTCTGGTCGTGGGACATGAATACAAGGGCATCAGCAAGCCGCTTCTGAACATCGCTGACCACATCGTGCACATTCCCATGTATGGGACCAAAATCTCGCTCAACGTGGCCGTGGCGTTCGGCATTGTGGCCTACCATGTTGTTCACGCCAAAAGGCCTGAAGGCGTGCTTCCATGACCTCGACATCCACATATCTGTTCATCCTTCTGGTTTTGCTGGCGGGCTTTGCGGGCTACTACTATCTGGACAAGGTCGTGCCCATGCAGACCAACATGGAGGAGCTGTCGCTCAAAAATCAGGAACTCACCTTCCAGATCGAAGCTTTGCAGGAAAAGAACAAGGCTCTGTCCCGGGAGCTCGATCGCAAGGTAAAAGAAGTCTCCTCGGAGAAAGACGAAGAAATCAAACAGCTCAAGGCCACCTACGGCGAGCTGATCACCGATCTCAAGAAGGAAGTACAAAAGGGCGAGGTGACCATCACCCGGCTTGCAGATCAGCTGAACGTCAACATCGTCGACCGCATCATTTTTCCGTCGGGAAAAGCTGAGCTGTCGCCGGAGGGGATCAAGGTGCTGCGCCGGGTGGGCAAGATCATCAAGAATGCCAAAGGGAAAATCATCAAAGTGGAAGGCCACACCGACAACGTGCCCATTCATCCCAAGCTGCAGAGTCAGTTTCCAACCAACTGGGAGCTTTCGGTGGCGCGCGCCACCAACGTCGTGCGGTTTCTGCAAGACGAGGTGGGCATCGATCCCCGCAAGCTGGAAGCCGCGGGGTTCGGCCCGTACCGTCCCATCGCCTCCAATCGCACGGCCCGGGGACGCGCGAGAAATCGCCGCATCGAGATCGTCCTCTTGCCGAAACACAAGCGAATTCAGAAACGGCCCGCAGTCCGGGCCAACTAGAGGAAAGGCCCGTGAAGCGAGAAATCAGGGTTCTGCAATACGGACTCGGCCCCATCGGTACCGAAACCGCGAAATTGGTCTGCCGCCGGCCCGGCCTGCGCCTGGTGGGAGCGGTGGACATCGACCCCGATAAAGTGGGACGGAACCTCGGCGAGTTGCTGGGGCTGGATGCTGCCGCGGAGGGCGTCGTCTCGGAACGAGCTCAGAGCGTGCTTCGGGACGCAAAGCCGGACGTTGTGCTTCACACCACCGGCTCGTTTCTCCAGCAGGTTGAAGACCAATTGCGCCTCTGCATCGAAGCGGGCGCGTCGGTGATCTCTTCGTGTGAGGAGCTGTTCTATCCGTTCCGCCGCCATCCGGAATTGAGCAAGAGAATCGACCACCTCGCGCGGCTCCACAAGGTGACGGTGCTGGGCACAGGGGTCAATCCCGGCTTTTCTATGGATGTGCTGGTCCTGACGCTCTGCAGTGTCTGTACCGACGTGCAGCGGGTGTTCGCCCGGCGGGTGGTGGACGCGTCGCGGCGGCGCCTTTCGCTGCAAAAAAAGGTAGGAGCAGGACTGACGCCGGAAAAATTCCGCGCCCTTGCCCAAGAACACAAGCTGGGCCATGTGGGACTCGTGGAATCGTTGCACGCGGTGGCGGACCGGCTGGGGTTCGTTTTCGACCGGGTGGACGAGAAGATCGAAGCAAAAATCGCGGACGCCGAGGTCGTGACGCCCCATCTGACGGTGCGACCGGGGGAAGTGGCCGGAATTGTCCACACCGCCACTGCGGTTAGGGGAAATGAGGAAAGGGTGAAACTGGAGCTGCAGATGTACGTCGGAGCGCGAAGGGAAACCGACTTTGTGCAGATAGAAGGCACGCCACCGCTGGAAATGGAAATCAAGAACGGAATCTTCGGCGATCAGGCGACGGTGGCCAGAATGGTGAATGCGATTCCGGTGGTGCTGCGTGCCCAGCCGGGTCTGGTGACACCCCTGGATGTGGGTGTGCCGGCGTGTTTTACTGAAGTGGAAACGTTGTGAGAACGGTAGAAATGTTGGATTTCAAAGCTTGGGGTGCTTATGGGCGAGAATCTGCTTAGCGTTTCGCTGGGAACGCTGGTTATTATCGGTTTCATCGATCTGTTTAGCTTGTGGTACGCAAGATTTCTGAAACGCTGGATGCCGAACTCCAGCATCCGAGCACTTTTGAATCAACTGGTCTGGGCGATTTTGGCGGTGCTGTTCTGGATGACGCTTTACCGCAACCACCTTCCGGACACGTTTAACCTCACGTATTTTCTTTTCGTTCTGTTCATCTACAGCATCCGGGGCTTAATCGAATCCTTCATCAAGGCACGAAAAGAAAAAACGGTAAAATATTAGCGCGATGGACCTGTTTCTGGAATTTTTCGCCATTTTCTTTTTCGTTTTCCTGAATGGTTTTTTCGTCGCGGCGGAATTCGCCATCGTCAAGGTTCGCTCCTCTCAGATCGACCAACGGGTGGCCCAAGGCGTGGTGCGTGCCAAGACCGCACGGCACATCGTCGATCATCTGGACGCATATCTTTCCGCCTGCCAGGTGGGCATCACCTTCGCCAGCCTGGCGCTTGGCTGGATCGGGGAACCGTTCCTGGCCCGACGACTCTCGCCGGTGTTTCACGCACTGGGCATCGACTCCCCGACGTTGATTCACAGTCTGGCCTTCGGTCTGGCTTTCGGGATTATCACCTACCTCCACATCGTCTTGGGAGAGATGGCGCCCAAGTCCCTGGCCATCCGCAAGGCCGAAGGTACGGCGCTCTGGACCGCTGTGCCGTTGAACATCTTTCATAAACTCTTCAAACCATTTATTCTCCTGCTCAACCATTCCGCGTTGATTCTGCTTAGACTGGTCGGGATCGACGACGAAGAGCTGGATGAACTGGCCCACTCTCAGGAGGAACTCAAGATCATCTTGGCCCATTCCGCCAAGACCGGCCATCTCTCCCGCAAAGAGGTGGAGATCATGGAAAATGTCCTGGCGCTGCACAATAAGCTGGCCAAGCAGATCATGGTGCCGCGCACCGCGGTGGTCTATCTTTCCACCACCAACACTTTTTCGGAAAATCTGCGGATCACGCAGGAAAACCAGCACACCCGCTACCCTCTTTGTCACGGCGACCTGGACCACGTGGTCGGAATCGTGCACATCAAAGACATTCTGGCCGCAACCGTTCGCAAAGAAAAGGCACTGCGCATGATCAAGCTGAAACGGGATGTGATTTTCTATCCAGAGACCATCACACTGGATGCGCTGTTCCGGGAATTCCAGCGCACGAAGGTGCACATGGCCGTACTGGTGGATGAATACGGCGGCACCACCGGCATCGTGACCCTGGAGGACGTGCTGGAGGAACTGGTGGGCGACATCTACGACGAATTCGACGAGCCGGTGGCCTTCATTCGTCAGGTGGGCAAGCGCGAGTACCTGGTAGACGGCTTGTGCCCGGTGAAGCTATGCGAGGAGCGCCTCAAAATCAAATTCCCGGATTACGGGGTGGAAACCGTCGGCGGCGTGATCTTCAGCATGGTGGGTCACATCCCGGAACCCGGCACCAAAGTGCCGTTTGAGTACGGCACGCTCGTAATCGAAACCCTCGATCGCCAACGCATCGCGAAGATTCGCCTTCTGTTGCACGACCAGAAAAAAGAACGCGACGTCGTTCCGGATTCAAAGGAAAAACGGTGACCGGCCCCGAGGAACTTCGCTTGCGCGTGCCCGGAGACGCAGATTGTGTGAAAGGCTGAAGGAAAAAGCCTGGCGCGTGTCATACGCCAGGCTCAAATAAGGTTACCATCCACCGCTCTTATTCGTAATAGAGATATTTGCGCCAGTAGTGATTGTCCTGGGCTTTGGAGCGCACCAGGTGTAGATAAAAATAGCTGGAAAGCGGCCTGGGCTTGTTCATGACCGTCATGTTGGCCTCTCGCGGCGTGCGATCCCCTTTCTTCGCGTTGCATGAACGGCAGCACGTGACCAGATTCTCCCAAACGCTTTTCCCGCCTCTGGACTGCGGCAAGATATGGTCAAGGGTCAACTCATGGGGCAACCCGGTCTTGCCACAGTACTGGCAGGTGTAGTTGTCACGCAGGTAGATGTGCCGCTTTGAGTAAGCCTTCTTACGGTAAGGGATCTTGACGTAATGCAGCAACCGGATAACCGCAGGAACGGGAATCACCACCGAAGGCGAACGCAGAACCCGTGGCGTGTTCTGCTCGCTGGTTGCCAGCCCTTTGAAGATCAACACCACTGCACGTTTTACGCCACAAATATGAATGGGCTCGTAGCTGGCATTTAGGACTAAAACCTGGCTGCTCATTTTTGTGCTGTTCCGTTGCGGTATCCGACATCGAAGCTGGAACTGAGGAAACCAGCCCAACTAAAGCCTTTTAATTCCCTAAATTTAACAACTCAACCCGTTCCAGTCAAGCTTTTCTTTTTTCTTGCAATTTTATGCTCAAAATGTTACAATTCAATTCTGGATTGGTGTACGTCTGCGAAAAACTGTATGAGACAGAGCACAGCGCCATTGGACGCTGGTGAAGAAGCGTCTGGTCTCAATCGTTCACAAATTGCTTGT